>JBOGYA010000192.1:0-5717 GCA_050696515.1 Solirubrobacteraceae bacterium | reverse complement strand
GTGGCGGACCGTGCGCGGGCAGGGGCGCCACCACCACTGAGCTGCTGCCTCTCGTTGCACACTCCGGCCGGCGCGAGCCGGCGGGCGAGCCCTACTCCGACAGCTCGATCGAGGCGATCCCGATCGGCTCCACTGGGCGGTCCGCGCCGTCAGTGGCGACGCCCTCCAGACGGTCCACCACGTCCATGCCGTCCTTCACCTCGCCGAACACGGTGTGCTTGCCGTCCAGCCACGAGCACTTCTTCGCCGTCACGATGAAGAACTGCGAGCCGTTCGTGTTGGGGCCGGCGTTCGCCATCGCCAGCGCCCCCCGCACGATCTTGTGGGGGTTAATCTCGTCCTCGAAGGTGTACCCCGGGCCGCCCGTGCCCGTCCCCTGCGGGCAGCCCCCCTGGATCATGAAGTCCTTGATCACCCGGTGGAAGGCGAGCCCGTCGTAGAAGCCTTCCCCTGCGAGCTTGCGGAAGTTCTCGACCGTCTTCGGGGCGTCCTCGTCGAACAGCTCGAAGGTGATCTCACCCTCGGTGGTCTTCATCGTGGCAGCGCTCATCGGTATAGGCACCCTTCGGCAGTGGTGTGCGTTGCAGTTGACACCTTCACCCTACCCGCTCCAGCCGCACGGGGTGTCCTCGCACACGGCGGTCACGCAGCGCCTCGATCACGCGATCGGCCTCCGAGGCCGGCACCGAGAGGAACGAGAAGCGGTCGAGCACCAGCACGTCGCGCACCGCCTCCCCGTCGAGGCCCGTCGCGGAGGTCACCGCGCCCACGATGTCCGCCACCCGCACCCCGCCCGCGCGGCCGCCCGCCAGCATCAGCTTCGTGTGGGGCTCCGAGCCGTCGCGCGAGATGCTCGGCTTGGAGTGCCTTCGCGGGCGCTCGCGCACCGGCGTGGGGGGCGCCACCGCGCCCCGCTCCCACGGCGCGATCGAAGTGCCGATGTGGCGCTCGATCGCCTCGAGCTCCCGCTTCTGCCGTGTCTCCACGAACGTGATCGCGCGTCCTGAGCGCCCCACGCGGCCGGTGCGCCCGATGCGGTGCACGTAGGTGTCGGGCGAGGTGGGCACGTCGTAGTTGATCACGTGCGTCACCGTCGAGATGTCGAGGCCCCGCGCCGCCACGTCGGTCGCCACGAGGATCGGCACGCGGCCCCCCTTGAACGCGAGCATCACCCCGTCGCGCGAGCCCTGCGTCATGTCGCCGTGCAGCGCCCGCACGTTCATCCCGCGGTCGCGCAGCGTGCGAAACAGCTGGTCGCAGCGGATCTTCGTGCGCACGAACACGATCGCCTGGTCGGGCCTCTCCGCGCTCAGCACCTCCACGAGCTTCTCCGCCTTCTGCTTGGCATCCACCGGGAGCTGGAACTGCGCCACCGTGTCGATCGTCAACGTCGCCGCCTCCACCTTCACCGTCACCGGGTCGTACAGGTACCCGTCCGCGAGCTTGCGGATCGGCGGGGGCATCGTCGCGCTGAACAGCGCCGTCTGGCGGCCGCTCGGGGTCATCGAGAGGATTCTCTCCACGTCCTCCAGGAAGCCGAGGTCGAGCATCTCATCGGCCTCGTCGAGCACCACGAAGCGGCAGTCGTGCAGCACCAGCGAGTGGCGCGAGATCAGGTCCAGCACCCGGCCCACGGTTCCCACCACCACGTGCCCCCCGGAGCGCAGCTGCGCCTGCTGGGTGCGGATCGGGGCGCCTCCGAAGACGGCCACCACGTCCACGCCCGCGTGCGACCCGTAGACGCGCAGCGCCTGCGTCACCTGGATGCACAGCTCGCGCGTGGGCGTCATCACCAGCGCCTGCACCTCGGGCTCCTCGGGGTCCACGTACTCCATGATCGGCAGCCCGAACGCCGCCGTCTTGCCCGTGCCCGTCTGCGCTTGGCCGATCACGTCGCACCCCTCCAGCAGCAGCGGGATCGCCTGCTCCTGGATCGGGCTCGGCGCCTCGTAGCCCACCTCGCGCAGCGCCTTCAGGGTGCGCTCGGTCAGCCCGAGCTCGGCGAATGTCTTGGCCATGACGCAGGGGAGCTTAGGGATTTGCGCCCGCGCGGGGGGCGGTGTCGCAGCCTGGGTCGTGGGGAGGGGGTGCTGTGTGTTTAACTTTTTGAGTTCTGTCTGACGATGGTTATACGCACTCTAAAATTGGTAGTGGGTCAGTTTGGGTTGGGCTGTGGTGTGTGGACGGCGATGGTCTGCGGGGTCTACTCTGGAGGGCGATGAGTGATCTCGTCACGGAGCAAGGCGACCTCATGGGCGACGAGGCCGATGGCGTGGCCGAGTCCTCGCATGACCTCAGCGAAACCCAGGGCGAGATCGTCGTACGAGACGTCCTCGGGAGGCATGTCTCCGTTCAGCCACGGAACGCGCCCGATCGCATTGTCCAGAAGGTCCGCGACACGCTGCTCGATATCGCCCATCCGCGGGGGGACTCTACTCGTCCCGCGGTTTGACGGGCTGCCGTGCCTAGTTCGGCGTGCAAGCGGCGGCGGCTTCGATCATTGACTTCGGCGGCTTCTCGCCGAGCCGCACCCCCGCTTCGGCTTCCTTGAGTTCTTGGAGCGAGAGCGCGCCTTCGATCTTCCCCAGCGCGCAGTGGCACTCCCGCGGCGGATCGTTTTCGACTGGAGCCTGTTCTTCGCAGGAGGCCAGGAAGTTGCTTTTGACGTCCGCTGGGTACGCGGTATGGCCGCACCCCGCGAAGGCGACGAGAAGCACAAGCGCACATGGGCGTACCCTCGGCATTGAGTCCTCAACTCCCGGCTGGGGGCGCAACCCAGGGCCGGGTGCCCTTGCGGGAGTTGTGTTCGCGGCAGAGGACTTGGAGGTTCGCCGGGTCGGTCGAGCTGCCGCCTTCTGACCACGGGATGAGCTTGTGGTCGATCGTGAGATCCTCCGTTGCGCCGCACTCCTGGCAGCGCCGGCCGTCGCGCTCCATTACGAGCTCCACGATCTCCGGCGGGACCTTCCCGCTGTCCAGGTAGGGCCGCCTCACCGCGGCGGCGTAGAAGCGCTCTGCGGCCGTGCTGAGGCCCGCTGCGCTCGCGAGGTCGTAGAGGTCCTGCAGCTCCTCGTCGCTGAACGTCTTCCACAGCGTCCGCGCGTCCAGCTGCGCGAGGGAGGAGACCGCAAGCTCCGCTGGGAACCCGCTCCGATCGGCTTCTTCGACGAGCACAGCGAGTTCTTCTCGGTCTTCGCGGGTGCCCCTCGCCATCTGGTCTACCCACCGCCGGACACCCGTCGCGATCGTCGCGTCGTCTGGTACGCCCACAGGGCCTCCAATCTGTCGCTCATAGGCCCACACGGGCCGCCACGAATAGAACGCTATCGGTTCTGGACGCTATTGGCTTTGCCGAGGACGATCCGACGTGTGGAACCGAAGATCAAGGTCGGCCAGAACATCCGCACCGAGCGCAAGCGCGCCGGGCTCACACAGGAAGCCCTCGCCCACGAGTGCGACATGCATCCCGTCGAGGTCGGCCGCGCCGAGCGCGGCACCAGGGACCTCCGCGTCTCGACCGTCGTGAAGCTCGCCCGCGGCCTCAAGATCCCCGCCGCAAAGCTGCTCGACGGCATCCCGTAGCGGGAGTAAACTGAGTGGGGTCGTGGACTTCAACCAGCTCGCGCACAGAGTCGTTCAAGCCACCATCGAGCGCGATGAGCCCAAGCCCGACGAGACGCCGAAGACGCCGGCGCAGGTCAACGGCCGCAACGGCGGGCTGAAGGGCGGCAAGGCCCGCGCCGAGAAGCTCACAGCCGGCGAGCGCTCGGAGATCGCCCGGAAGGCCGCGCGCGCGCGCTGGGCTAAAGAGCCCGCCCGCTGAGAGTTCATCCGTTCGGTCCGACCTGGGGCCTAGCCTTTCAGGTGCTTCTCGTTCGCGCGGGGAGTGGTTAGCCCTCGTAGCTCAGCTGGATAGAGCGGTTCTCTAGCAAAAGAACAGGTCCCGGGTTCGAGTCCCGGCGGGGGCATTGCGAAGAAGTATTCGCGGTGCGTCGGACGGAATCCTGCACCCCACTAGTCCACTGTCTCCACTGCGGGATACAATGAACGGGCTAGAGAACCGCCCGCTGGAGCTAGACCGATCTTCTGGTCCTGCGTCAAGGGCACGAGGGGCCCACTTCGGTGGGCCCCTCGTTGTTCCCGGGGCAATTTTCCGTCCGACCTCTCAAGCATACTAGGTCATTATGAACAGGCTCTCCACGGAGAGGCGCGCCCAGGTCATCGGGTGCCTGGTCGAGGGGAACTCGATCCGGGCGACCGTCCGTATGACCGGGGCGGCCAAGAACACCATCACGAAGCTCGTCGTGGAGCTCGGGGAGGCGTGCAGCCGCTACCAGGACGCCGCGCTGGTCGACCTGCCGTGCACGACGATCCAGTGCGACGAGATCTGGAATTTCTGCTACGCGAAGGCGAAGAACGTCCCCGTCGACCGCCAGGGCCAGTTCGGCTACGGGGATGTCTGGACATGGATCGCTATCTGCGCCGACACGAAGCTCGTCCCGAGCTGGTTCGTTGGGCAGCGCGACGCCGACGACGGCTGGCTGTTCATGATGGACCTCAAGCACCGCCTTCGTGACACGCACGTCCAGATGACCACGGACGGCCTACGGGCCTACTCGGCGGCGATCGGCTTCTCGTTCGGGGCCGACCTCGACTGGGCCGTCCTGCAGAAGCAGTACGGCAAGGACCCCGCGGGGGAACGCCGCTACAGCCCCGCGGTCTGCACCGGCATCGACATCGACGTGCGCCGAGGCGACCCGGACCCCGCGAAGATCAGCACGAGCTACGTCGAGCGGCAGAACCTCACGATGCGAATGGGGATGCGCCGCTTCACGCGCCTCACGAACGCGTTCAGCAAGAAGGTGGAGAACATGACCGCTGCGGTCAGCCTGCACTACATGCATTACAACTTCGCGAGGGTCCACCAGACCCTCGGTACCACGCCCGCGATCGCCGCCGGTGTCACCAGCCACCGCTGGACCCTCCACGAGATCGCAGAACTCCCCGACCTCCTCCCAAACTGACCCACTACCCTAAAATTTTGATACACACCTCCTCCCACGCCGATCCGGCCCTCCCTCCCGCCTCAGACCGTCGGGTCGATTAGCAGCTTGCCCGTGGTGCGCCGCTCGCGCAAGTCGATATGCGCCTGCGCCGCCTGCTCCAGCGGGTAGGGTGGTCCCGCCACCACCTCCAGCTCCGGTCGAGCGGGGTCCGGCCCCACACGCGCGAAGAGATCGTCGAGGGCCTCCTCGAACATGCCCGGCCGCTCCAGGCAGTGGAAGATGTAGAAGCCCACCACCGCGCGCGAGTGGCGCAGCAGCGACCCGCTGCGCACCTCGTTGGGCTGCTGGGAGGCGATCCCGCACACCACCAGCCGCCCGAACGGCGCGAGCGCCGCGTAGGAGGCGTCGAACACCGCGCCCCCCGCCATCTCGAACACGACGTCCACCGGGCGCCCCCCGTTCGCCTCCAGCAGCCGCTCGGTGAGGCCCTCCGGCGCGGGGTCGATCGCGACGTCCGCGCCCAGCCGCAGGGCGAGCTCGCGCTTCTGCGCGCTGGAGGCCGTGGCGATCACCCGGCCTGCGCCGAGCGGGTGCCCGAGCTGCACCGCCAGCGAGCCCACGCCCCCCGCGGCCGCGTGGACCACCACTGTCTCGCCCACCCCTTCCCGCGCTTCGCCTGCCGCCTCTCGCGCTGCGTCCGCCCCCTCCCGT
>JBOGYA010000191.1:0-5727 GCA_050696515.1 Solirubrobacteraceae bacterium | reverse complement strand
GCGCTCGCGCGCCCAGCCGCCGCCCTCGCGCTCCAGCGCCTCCACGAGCGGGAGGTTGCTGGAGAACACGTCCACTCCTTCGAGCGGCGGCGCCTGGTTGAAGACCTCGTGGGTCTGCCAGGAGGCTGGACTGGTCACGGTGGCCATGGCCATGAAGTGAAGCAGATCGATAGCATCGCCACGCGCATGGCCAAGATCGAGGTAAAGAACCCAGTTGTCGAGCTCGACGGCGACGAGATGACACGGATCATCTGGTCGTTTATCAAGGAGCAGCTGATCCTGCCCTACCTGGACGTCGACCTGAGGTATTACGACCTCTCCATCGAGAGCCGCGACGCCTCCGAGGACCAGGTCACCGTGGAGGCCGCCAACGCGATCAAGCGCCACGGCGTGGGCGTCAAGTGCGCGACGATCACGCCCGACGAGGCCCGCGTGGAGGAGTTTGGGCTGCAGGAGATGTATCGCTCACCCAACGGCACGATCCGCAACATCCTGGGCGGGGTGATCTTCCGCGAGCCGATCGTGATCGCCAACATCCCGCGCCTCGTGCCCGGTTGGACCAAGCCGATCGTGATCGGCCGTCACGCTTTCGGCGACCAGTACAGGGCGAGCGACATGGTCGTGCCCGGCGAGGGCAAGCTGACCCTCACCTACACCCCCAAGAACGGCGGGGAGCCGATCGAGTTGGACGTCTATGACTTTCCCGGCGGCGGCATCGCGATGGCGATGTACAACCTCGACGACTCGATCCGCGACTTCGCGCGCGCCTCGCTGCGCTACGGCCTAGAGCGCGGCTACCCGGTGTACATGTCGACCAAGAACACGATCCTCAAACGCTACGACGGGCGCTTCAAAGACATCTTCGCAGAGGTGTACGACACCGAGTTCAAGGCTGATTTCGAGGCTGCCGGCATCGCCTACGAACACCGTCTGATCGACGACATGGTCGCCGCCTGCCTGAAGTGGGAAGGCGGCTATGTGTGGGCGTGCAAGAACTATGACGGCGACGTGCAGTCGGACACCGTCGCCCAGGGCTTCGGCTCGCTGGGGCTGATGACCAGCGTGCTGATGACCGCCGACGGCAAGACGGTCGAGGCGGAGGCCGCCCACGGCACGGTCACTCGTCACTACCGCCTGCACCAGCAGGGCAAGCCGACGTCCACCAACCCGATCGCCTCGATCTTCGCGTGGACGCGCGGACTGGCTGCACGGGGGAGGATGGACGACGCGCCCGCGGTGACGCGATTCGCGCAGACGCTCGAGCGGGTGTGCGTGGAGACCGTCGAAAGCGGGAAGATGACCAAGGACCTTGCGCTGCTTGTCGGCCCCGAGGAGCCGTGGCAGACGACACAGGAGTTCCTCGGCTCGATCGACAAGAACCTGAAAGAGGAGATGAGCTTGTGAGCAAACCCGTACGAGTAACCGTCACCGGCGCCGCCGGGCAGATCGGCTACAGCATCGTCTTTCGCATCGCCTCCGGGCAGCTGCTCGGTTCCGACCAGCCGGTGGACCTGCGCCTGCTGGAGATCCCGCAGGCGATGGGAGCGCTCGAGGGAGTGGCGATGGAGCTGATCGACTGCGCCTTCCCACTGCTCGCCGGGCTCGACCTGCACGAGCGCCCAGCGGACGCGTTCGACGGCACGAACGTCGCACTGCTCGTCGGTTCGCGTCCGCGCACCAAGGGCATGGAGCGCGCCGAGCTGCTGAGTGCGAACGGCGAGATATTCACGGTCCAGGGCAAGGCGCTGAACGCCGTCGCGGCCCCCGACGTGAAGGTGCTGGTGGTGGGCAACCCCGCTAACACCAACTGCCTGATCGCGATGAGCAATGCGCCTGACGTCCCCCGTGAGCGGTTCACGTCGATGATGCGACTCGACCACAACCGTGCAGTCGCCCAGCTCGCGGCCAAGCTCGCCGTCCCGGTGAGCGGCATATCCGAGATGGGCGTGTGGGGCAATCACTCCCCGACGATGTACCCCAACCTGTTCCACGCCAAGGTGCGCGGCAGCGGTCAGGCGGCGCAGGCAGTCGACGACCAGGCTTGGATCGAAACCGAGTTCCTGCCCAACGTAGGCAAACGCGGCGCTGCCATCATCGAGGCGCGAGGCGCCTCCTCCGCGGCCTCCGCCGCCAACGCCGCAATCGACCACATGCGTGACTGGGTGAGCGGCACCGGCGGAGGTTGGGTCTCGATGGGCGTCCCCTCCGACGGCTCCTACGGGATCGCCGAGGGCCTCATCTGCGGCTTCCCCTGCACCTGTACGGGCGGCGAGTACTCAATCGTCCAGGGCCTCGACATCGACGACTTCTCCCGTGCCCGCATCGACGCTAGCGTCAAGGAGCTGCAGGAAGAGCGCCAGGCGGTGCAGGACCTCGGCCTGATCTGAATCGATCAAAAAACAGCCCCGGCGGATCCGCCGGGGCTGTCGAACATCTGGTGTCTGCCAGGCGGTCAGCCTTTCGGATGCCAACCTCTTCCCCGCTTGACTACCTTGCTTTCCTCCTCGAGGGTGGGCAGCACGCGGTAGAGGTAGTTCTGCTTGATGCCCATGCGAGCGGCGAGCTCGGGGATGGTGATACCGGGCTGCGCCGTGACGAACGAGAGGGCTTGCGCTGCGCGCGTGCCGCTGCCTTTGCGACGGCCGGCTTTGCGCCGCGGGCCTCCGCGTCCGGTGGGCGCTGCGGTCGCGGCGGGGGCGGCGACGGCCACACGGGTTTTTTTGGTTTTTGAGCCGCGGGGCCGACCTGGCCCACGGCGGCCGGGGACTTTGCCCGCGGCTTTGCGAGTGGCTTTGGGTGAGGGGGTCGCAACAGCCGTGGCCGACACGCCCAAGCCGTCGAGCGCGGCGGCGGCGGCCTGCAGGCGCTCGTACTCCTCGATCAGCGGCTTCAGCTCCCTCAGTCGATCGGTGATCTCCTGTTGCTTCTCGTCAAGAAAGTCGGTCACGGTTGCATCCTGTTCACTCGGATTAATGTGATGTACATCACTGGTAGTTGATACCTTACAACAATCACCGGTTGTCGCACCGTTCCGCAAGACCTGTGTCATTTCTCTCCGCGGCCCTCGAGCAACTCGCGCAGGCGCTCGATCGTGCGTCTGGCCTCCCGCTCTGGCATCCCACCCACCAGTGCGCGCGAGGCGAGCGCCCCCACTGGCCCGAGCGGAGGACGGAACTCATTGCGATAATCGAAGTGCGTACCGCCCCGCTCGGGGCGTAGCGCGTATTCGGTGTGGGCGTGGGAGCGGGCCGGGCCACGACCCTCCCACACGGCCAGCCTGCACGGCTCGCACTCCACCAGACGCCAGTGAACGTCGAGACTGACGCCACGCAAGTGGACCTGCTGATCCATCTGGTATCCCACCCGCGGAGGCCCGCCGTCGGCCCACCGCAAGGCGCGGTGAATCGTGACCCACTCGCCCAGGCGGGCGGGGTCCATCACCGTCTTCCAGACCTCCTCCGGCGTGGCGGAGATGTGGTTGGAAAGGGTTACGACGCTCATCGCGCGGCGAGCGGCTCGACCGCCTCCCACTCGCGCAGCGCGCACTCGACGGCGTCGTCAAAGGCGTGCAGCTCCACCCCCAGCAGCTCGTCGGCGTGGTCCCCGGCGGGCAGTAGATCGCCCTCCAGGCTCTCCATCAGCGGCAGGATCAACTCGGGATCCTCACCTGTGAGCGCGGCCACGAGGCGCGCGGTGAGCGGCGTCATCGTCACCCCCAACCCCAGTGTCGGCCGGGAGAGGAGCAGCAGCTCAGCAATGCGCAGGAGCAGCTCCTCGTAGGTGAGCGCCTCAGGTCCTCCGATGTCAAGCGTGCGTCCGGCGGCCGCGGGGAGGTGAGCGGCGGCGGCGAGCATCTCGATCACATCGCGCACGTCGATCGGCTGTGAGCGAAACCTGCGCCACGCGGGCAGTGTGAGCACCGGCAGGCGCTCGACGAGCCGCACGAGCAGGCGAAACGAGCGCGAGCGTGCACCAATCACAATTGAGGCGCGCAGCGCGACGGAGGCGGGGACGTGTTCGAACAGGATCTCCTGCACCTCGGCGCGGCTGGCCAGGTGACGCGAGGCGTGCGCGGAGCGCGGCAGCGGGCCGCCGAGGTAGACGATCCGGCTCACGCCTGCGCGCTGGGCGTGCGCGGCGAAGGTGCTCGCTCCCAGGCGCTCGCGCTCAGTGAAGGCGCGCTGTGAAGCGCCCGCGGGCCGGCTCTCCATCGAGTGGATCAGGTAGTAGGCGACCTCGATGTGCTTCAGTGCGCGCGGGAGTCCTTCACCTGAGAGGACGTCGCCGCGGACCACCTCGATCCCCGGGGCGCCGGCGAGTGCAACCCGCGCGCGCTCCGGTGCCCGTGTCAGGGCGCGTAGGTCGTGTCCTTCGGCAAGCAGTGTGGGGGCGAGCGTCGAGCCGACGAAGCCGCTGGCGCCGGTGAGGAGGATGCGCACGATGCGCAATGATGACGCGCTTGTCACCGCTTGATCCCGAAGCTGCCGCGGAGGCGCCCTCCACCTGCGATCTGGCGATCGTCGGCGGCGGGATCCTCGGGCTGGCGCTCGCCCGCGAGCTGACCCGCCGGCACCCGCGCCTGTCGGTGTGCGTGCTCGAGCGCGAGGCCGAGCTCGGCGCGCACCAGACCGGCCACAACTCCGGGGTGATCCACGCCGGGGTCTACTACCAGCCGGGGTCGCTGAAGGCGCGCCTGTGCGTGGAGGGCGCCCGCGAGCTGTACGAGTACTGCGCCGAGCACGAGATCCCGCACGAGGCGTGCGGGAAGTTGATCGTGGCGACCGAGCGCTCGGAGCTCGGGCGCCTGCAGGAGCTGGAGCGCCGGGGCCGGGCCAACGGGGTCCCCGGCTTGCGGCGCGTCGATGCCGCGGGCATCCGCGAGATCGAGCCCCACGCCCGCGGGATCGCCGGCCTGCACTCGCCCGCGACGGGGATCGTCGACTTCGCCGCGGTGGCCCGCTCCTACGCCCGCGATGCGCTCCAGGCGGGCGCGCAGGTGGCGAGCAGCTGCGGCGTGCACGGCGTACGGGCCGGTGCGCGGTCGCTGCGCCTGGAGCACGCGCGCGGCGTGACGGAGGCAGCGCACGCGCTCTTCTGTACGGGCGCGTGGTCGGACCGGCTGGCGGTGGCGGCCGGCGCGGACCCGGATCCGCGGATCGTCCCCTTCCGCGGCGCCTACCTGCGCTTGAAGCGCGAGCGCGGGCACCTGGTGCGCTCGCTGATCTACCCCGTGCCCGACCCCGGTCTGCCCTTCCTGGGGGTCCACCTGACACGGCACATCGACGGTGAGGTGCTGGTCGGCCCGACTGCGCTGCCGGTGCTCGCACGCGACGCCTACCGGCTCGGCCGGGTGCGGCGCCAGGACGCGCTCGACACGCTGCGATGGCCGGGAACCTGGCGCATGGCCACGCGCTGGTGGCGCCCTGGCGCCACCGAGCTGCGTCACGCCGCCTCCAGGGCGGCGTTCGCGCGGGCCGCGGCCCGCTACGTGCCGGAGTTGCGCGCGGAGGATGTGCGGCCCGCTTTCGCCGGTGTGCGCGCGCAGGCGCTCGCACGCGGCCAGCGCGTCGAGCAGGTCCCGCGCGCCTTCCTGCAACGCGAGCTGATCGTCGGAGAGATCGTAGTCCATGGGAGGCGGAGTCTCGCATCCCGGCCGGGCTCCGGGCCAAGGGGCCGGTACGATTGATGCTGCGCCGGCATCACGGAGGACCAGCATCACCGGAGAAC
>JBOGYA010000190.1:0-5749 GCA_050696515.1 Solirubrobacteraceae bacterium | reverse complement strand
AGGTAGCCCCGGAGCGCTACGGGCCGGCCGTGTCCCCGCACCTCGCCGCCGAGCTCGCCGGCCGGCGACACGACCCCGCGCAGCTGCTCGCCACCGCCCGCGCCGGCGGGCAGGGGCACACGCTCGTCGTCGAGGGCGTGGGCGGGCTGCTCGTGCCGCTCGCCGAGGACTACACCGTGCGCGACCTCGCCGCCGAGGTCGGGCTACCGCTGGTGACCGCCGCCCCGCCCGGCCTCGGCACAATCAACCACACGCTGCTCACCCTTCAGGCGGCCCGCGCAGCCGCGCTCGACGTGTGCGCCGTCGTGCTCACGCCCTGGCCCGCGCGGCCCTCGAAGATGGAGCGGTCCAATCGCGACACGCTCGCGCGGCTCGGCGAGGTCGAAGTCGCGGGCCTGCCCCCGCTGCCGGGCCCCGATTTGGCCGCGCTCGCGGACGCAGGGGCACGACTGCCGTGGCGGCGGTGGCTCGCGCGCGAGCGTTGCGTCCCAAGCCGTGCGTAGCATCGGAGCCATGGTTGGAGACCGAGACGCGATGCTCCTCCCCTCCGGGTGGTTCCGGGGTCGTATCCCCGGAGAAAGGAGGCGCTATGAACGCAGTCGATACTCTCGCCATCACCCTGTTGGTCGCTCTGCTGGTCATCAACCGGCTGGTGCGGTAGCACGGGTGCCCTGGCGGTCGCAGCAAGGACGGCCCCGGCGGCCGCCAGGGGCACTACTTAACGGAGGAGACCCGGTCACCCGGGCCCCTCGGAGGCGCTGAACACAGTCAGCACTCTCGCCATGCGCCAGTCTAGCGCGTCCTGCGGCTGAGGGATTCATCCCCCCCGTAACCTTCAGCTCGGCGGCCGCCCGGAGCATTCTAAAAGAGGGGCCCGGGTACCCGGGCCCCTCCGAAGGCACTGAATGCAACAACAGTACGCTAACCAAAGCAAAGTCTAGCCCACGGCTGGACGGATCGCAACTCCTCAGGCCCCAACGCGCGTGGCATCGACCACAGCTCCAGTGGTACTGGTCAGATCGCTGTCAGAGATTACGTACGGAGGCATCGTGTAAACGAGATCGCGGAAGGGACGCAGCCACACGCCGCGCTCGACCGCCGCCGCCGTGGCCGCCGCGATGTCCACCTCCCGCTCCAGCTGCACCACCCCGATCGCGCCGAGCACGCGCACGTCAACCACGCCGGGTAGGCCGCGCGCCGGCTCCAGACCCTCGCGCAGTCCGCGCTCGATCGCCGCCACCCGCTCGCGCCAGCCTTCGCCTTTGCCATCGCGATCCAGCAGCAGCCCCGTCGAGGCCAGCGCCACCGCGCACGCCAGCGGGTTGGCCATGTACGTCGGGCCGTGCATCAGCCCGCCGCCCTCGCCCGCCGAGACGGCGCCCGCCACCTCCGCGGTGCACAGCGTCGCCGCGAGCGTCATGTACCCGCCCGTCAGCGCCTTGCCCACGCACATCACGTCCGGCGCCACCCCCGCGTGCTCGCACGCGAACAGCGCGCCCGTGCGGCCGAAGCCCGTCGCGATCTCATCCGCCACCAGCAGCAGCCCGTGCTCGTCGCACACCTCCCGCAGCAGCGCCACACACGCGGGCGCGTGAAAGCGCATTCCGCCCGCGCCTTGCACCACCGGCTCCACGCACACCCCCGCCAGCTCGTGCGCGTGACGGGCCGCCAGCTCCCGCACCTGCGCCGCCCACCGCTCCCACCGCGCGCCCGGGGGCGCGTCGAAGCCGTCGGGGGGGCGCTCGGCGAAGACGTGCTCGGCGAGGGTGCCTCTGAACAGGGAGTGCATCCCCCCCACCGGGTCGCACACCCCCATCGCCCCGAACGTGTCGCCGTGGTAGCCGCCGCGCACCGTCAGCAGGCGCGTGCGCTCAGGGCGCCCTACGGCGCGCTGGTACTGCAAGCACATCTTGATCGCCACCTCCACCGCGACCGAGCCCGAGTCCGCGAAGAACACCCGCTCCAGGGGACCCGGGGTCATCTCCACGAGGCGCTCCGCGAGGCGCACCGCCGGCTCGTGCGTCAGACCCCCGAACATCACGTGCGCCATCCGCTCCAACTGCTCGCGCACCGCCCCGTCGAGCGCCGGGTGTCGGTAGCCGTGCACCGCGCACCACCACGAGGACATCCCGTCGATCAGCTCCCGCCCGTCGGCGAGGCGCAGGCGCACCCCCTCGGCGGAGACCACGGGCAGCGGCGGCAGCGCCGCCGGCAGCGCGCCGTAGGGGTGCCACACGTGCTCGCGGTCCAGCGCGAGCAGCCGCTGCCACTCCGAGTCGCTGGGCAATTCAACCACCTGCTAGGACGGTCGCTGGCCAAGCGAGGCAAGGACGCAAGGAGCGTGGCGTACTGAGTACGCGAGCGACTGAGGACGCAGCATCGCGCCGGCCAGCGGCCGTCCTAGTCCTCGTAGAGGGTGAAGTCGCGCTTACGTGCGCCGCACACCGGGCAGAACCACGTGTCCGGGATGTCCTCGAAGGCCGTGCCCGCCGGGATCCCCCCGTCGGGGTCGCCCTCCTCGGGTTCGTAGATGTAGCCGCAGGACTCGCAGATCCAGCGCTGCAGGGTCTGTGTGGTCATACCTTGAAGAGTACCGGCCGCCGGCCGCATCGGGGCAATAAAGATAGAGGGGCCCGGCTCGCCGGCCTCCGGCCGTCTGCGCCACCCTCTAAGGTCGGTAGATGAGCACGCCCCACACCGACGAGCGGCCCGGGCCCGGCGAGGAGTACAACCCTGGGCCTCCCACGCCCACGCGCCAGGCCGCCACGGTGATCCTGCTGCGCGGCGGTGCGGAGCGCCTTGAGCTGCTGCTCGTCAAGCGCACCCCCCACGCGCGCTTCATGGGCGGCGTGTGGGTGTTTCCCGGCGGCGCCGTCGAGCACGCCGAGGGCGAGGACGACCACGCCCACCGCGCCGCCGCCGTGCGCGAGCTGCGCGAGGAGGCCGGCGTCGAGCTGCCCGGCGGCGAGGAGCTCGTCAAGTTCTCCCGGTGGATCACCCCCGCCGAGGTCCGCACCCGCTTCGACACCCACTTCTTCCTCGCCCCGCTGCCCCCCGGCCAGGAGGCCCGCGTCGACGGCGAAGAGTGCGTCGAGCACGGCTGGTTCACCCCCGCCGGAGCGCTCGCCGCGCACCGCGCCGGGGAGATCCTGCTGGTGTTCCCCACCATCAAGCACCTCGAGCAACTCTCCCCCTTCGCCACCGCCGCCGAGCTTTTGGAGTACGCCCGCGGGCGTACCGTCCAGGCGGTCCAGCCCCGCGTAGTCGTCGAGGGTGAGGTCGCCCGCGTGCTGCTCCCCGGCGAGCCGGGGTACTAACCACGCCGACTAGACGTCGCGGCGTCCTAGTCCTGTTGTTGGGCGGCGATCACGTGTGTGACCGCGTTGATCAGCGCGAGGTGCGTGAACGCCTGCGGGTAGTTGCCCAAGAGCCGCCCCGAGGAGGCCTCCAGCTCCTCCGCGTACAGCTGTAGCGGGGAGGCGTACGTGAGCAGGCGCTCGCACAGCTGTTCGGCGGCGTGGCACTCGCCGGTCTCCGCGAGCGCTGACACCAGCCAGAAGGAGCAGATCAGGAACGTGCCCTCCTCGCCCTCCTGCCCGTCGTCGGTCTCGTCGGTGCGGTAGCGCAGCACCAGCCCGTTCTCCGTCAGCTCCTCTTTGATCGCGCTCACCGTCGCGCACACCCGCTCGTCGCCCGGGGGCAGGAAGCGCACCAGCGGGATCAGCAGGTTCGAGGCGTCCAGCGCGTCCGTTTCGTAGTGCTGACGGAACACCCCCCGCTTGTCCACCCCCCGCTCGAGGATCTCCGCCTTGACCTCGTCCGCCAGCTCCTGGAAGTGGCGCGCGTGCTCGTCCTCCCCCCGCCGTTCGGCCAGGCGCGCCCCGCGGTCCATCGCCACCCAGCACATCAGCTTCGAGGACACGTAGTGGCGCGGCTCGCCGCGCGCCTCCCATAGGCCCTGGTCCGGTTCGCGCCACACACGCTCCGCGCAGCGCACCTGGTCGATCAGCACCGGCCACAGCCGCTCGGGGATGTGGTCGCGCTTCTTGGAGTGCAGGTACACCGAGTCGAGCACCGCCCCGTACACGTCGTTCTGGCGCTGGTTGTACGCGCCATTGCCGACCCTCACAGGGCGCGCGTTCTGGTAGCCCTTGAGGTGCTCCAGCGTACGCTCCTGGAGGTCTTTGTCGCCCTTGATCCCGTACATGATCTGCAGCGATCCGTCCTCGTTGCGCTCCAGGTCGGCGACGTACTGCACGAAGTCGTCGGCCTCCCAGTCGAGGCCCAGCGCGTGCAGGCCCCACAGCGTGAACGTCGCGTCGCGCATCCAGCAGTAGCGGTAGTCCCAGTTGCGCGCGCCCTGCGGGGTCTCCGGCAGCGAGGTCGTCGGTGCCGCCACCAGCGCGCCGGTGGGCATGAACGTGAGGCCCTTCAGCGCCAGCGCCGAGCGCTCCAGGTGCACGCGCCAGGGGTGGTCGGGGTAGGTGCCTTCCGCCAACCACGTGCGCCAGAAGTGGCTGGTGCGCTCCAGGTGGGCCTCCGCCTGCTCGACCGTGCGCGGGCCCCCCAGCCCCTCCGTCCACGACATCGCGCAGAAGCGCTTCTCCCCTTCGCGCAGCGTGTGCCGCGCGTGCACGCGGTTGCCCTCGATCCCCACGCGCATGTCGGAGAACAGGCGGAACGCCGTCGTGCCCCCCGCGGCGTCGAGCGCGTTGTGGGCGCGGTCCACGCCCTCCTCCTCGACGACGCTCCAGCTGGCCATGCTCGCGCCGTAGTTCAGCATCGGCTCGCACACCATCTCGATCTGCACCTGGCCCTGGATGCACTCGATCAACCGCACGAGCAGGTGGTCGGCGTCGTAGTCGGTCGGCGGGCGCGTGTGGGAGGAGCCCTCCTCGTTGTCGTGCCACTCCCCGATCGTGAGCGCGTCCACCACGCGCAGCCACCCCTGCGGGGTCATCCACGTCGTCTCGATCACGTTCGTCCCCGGCAGGTACCGGCGGCCCGCCGGCACGTACAGCCCGTACGGCCCCACCCGGAAGCGCCCCGCCCCGCGGTCCAGCATCGACGCGAACACGCTTGGGCAGTCGAAGTGGGGCAGGCACAGCCACTCCACCGAGCCGTCCGATGCCACCAGTGCGCCCGTGTGGCAATCCGACAGGAAGCCGTAGTCCGCGATCGGCGGGAAGGGTGAGTCCTCCGGTGCCATCTTTGCTACTGACCGGAGCCCTCGCTGGGCAGATCGCCCCAGGAGACGCCCTCCCACAGGGAGTGATCCCAGTACGGGCGCTCCACCCCCGCCGGCAGCGCGTCCTCCTCATCGAGCTTGTCCAGGTGAGCCGCCAGTGTGAGCGTCGCCGCCGGGCGCAACTCCGCGGGCACGTCCCACCAGGCCTTGTCCAGCAGCTCCTCGACGCTGCGAGCGCCTTCGGCGAGCGCGACCAGCAGCCGATGCTCGCGGTCGTAGCGGTGGCCGATGCACTCCTGGAGTCTCGCCACCGGTTCCCAGATCGCTGGGCCATGGCCCGGGCAGAGCACGTCGAGTTCGAGCGTGCTCAGGTGCACCAACGCGCTCAGGTAGGCGTTCAACGCGCCCTCGTAGGGAGCGATGAAGGCGCTGCCCTCGCCCAGCACCGCGTCCCCGGTGAAGCACACGCGGTCCGCCACCAGCGCGAAGTGGTCGGGGGAGTGCCCCGGCGTGGGAACCGCCGTCAGGGGGCCGAAGCGCACCCCTTCCGCCAGCGTCACG
>JBOGYA010000189.1:0-5761 GCA_050696515.1 Solirubrobacteraceae bacterium | reverse complement strand
GGGGTGGCGCCGCGCCTGCGACGACGCGCAGTGCGCCTGGGGCGGAGGGGAGTCCCCCTCGCTCACCGACCTGCTCGCCCCCGCGGAGATCGAGCTCGCCGGCAGCGCGCTCGGCTTCGTGCCGCCCCCTGGCGAGCCGCTGCTCGGCGACGACCTCGCACCCGGCGACGAGATCGTGCTCATCGCCTCCTCCGGCCTGCACGCCAACGGCGCCTCGCTCGCACGGAGGATCGCCGCGCAGCTCCCCGAGGGGCTGCTGACGGAGCTGCCCGACGGCGAGCGCTTTGGCGAGGCGCTGCTGGCGCCCAGCCTCCTCTACGTCGAGCTCGTCCGCCGGCTGCTCGGCGATGCGCAGGTGCAGCTCACCTACCTCTCCCACATCACCGGGCACGGGCTGCTGAAGCTGATGCGCCCTCGGCGCGAGCTCACCTATCGCATCCGTGCGCTGCCCCCCGTGCCGCCCGTGCTCGCGTTCCTCGCCGCACAGGCCGAGATGGACCCCGCCGCTGCCCACAGCACGCTGAACATGGGTGCCGGCTTCGCCGTCTACTGCCGCGCCGGCGGTGGCGCGCGCGTGGTGGAGCACGCCCACGCGCTGGGCCTCCGAGCGCTCCTCGCCGGCGCCGTCGAGGAGGGGCCGCGCCAGGTGGTCCTCGAGCCCGTGGACGTCACCTTCGCGGGCGATCAGCTCGCGCTCGCCCCCGACTCCGCGGCCGAGCGCGACCGCTGAATCCGTTCGGTCTCCCACAGCGCCTCTGCGAAGATCTCGATCCCCCGCTCCACCAGCTCGCGGGAGATCACCAGCGGCGGCAGGAAACGTGCGACGTTGCGGTAGTGGCCTCCCGTCTCGATGATCAGCCCCTTTTCGCAGCACCGCCTGCGCACCGCGTCCGTGAGCTCGGGCCACGGCTCGCGGCTCTCGCGGTCGCGCACCAGCTCCACCCCGATCATCAGCCCGCGCCCGCGCACCTCCCCGACCGCGGCCAGCTCCTGCGCTGCGCTCGCCTCGCGCAGCAGTCCCATTGCGAGCTCGCCCATCCTGCGTGCGTGCCCGGGGAGGTCGAGCTCCCGCATCAGCTCGATCGCCCTGGCCCCCGCCGCCATCCCGACCTGGTGCCCGCGGAACGTCCCGATGTGCGCTCCCGGCTCCCACGTGTCCAACGCCTCGTCGTAGGCGATCCCCGACAGCGGGTACCCGATCCCCCCGATCGCCTTGGACATCACGATCACGTCGGGGCTCACCCCGTCGTGCTCGCACGCGAACATCGCTCCCGTCCGCCCAAACCCCGTCTGGATCTCGTCGGCGATCAGCGGCACCTCGTGGCGCTTGGTGATCTCGCGCACCTGCGCCAGCCACCCTGGCGGAGGGACGATCGTGCCGCCCTCACCCTGGATCGGCTCCACGATCACCCCCGCAGGCTTCGGCACTCCGCTGCAAGGGTCCTCCAGGGAGCTCTCCAGGAGCTTTGCGCACGCCGTCCCGCACGACTGCGGACGCAGTCCCAGGGGGCAGCGGTAGCAGTAGGGGAACGGCATGAAGTGCACCGGGGTGTCCTGCGACCCCCCGCAGGACACGTCGCTGGTCACCGACAGCGCGCCCGCGGTCATCCCGTGGTAGGAGCCCTGGAAGGCCACGATCGGCCGCCGGCCCGTGTGGGCGCGCACGAGCTTCAGCGACGCCTCCACCGCGTCCGAGCCGGTCGGCCCGCCGAAGTGGATGCGCGCCGTGCGCGCCAGCGCGCCCGGCAGGATCTCCTTGAGGCGGCGCATCAGCTTGAGCTTCGGGGCCGTGGGGAAGTCCAGGGCGTGCACCAACCGCTGCTGCTGCTCGGTCGCGGCGCGCAGCACCGCCGGGTGGCCGTGGCCCAGGTTGAGCGTGCCCGCGCCGGCGAAGAAGTCCACGTACGTGTTGCCGTCCACGTCGCGCAGTGTCGCCCCCCGCCCCTCCTCGAAGGCCACCGGGACGCTGCGCGGGTAGGCGCGCGCGCGGCTCTCCAGGGCCGCCTGTTCGGCCAGCATCCGCTGCGACTGTGGCCCCGGCACCGGACCCGTGATCGCGGGCGCCGGCGAGAAGTGCAGCCGCTCGAACGGCTCCCTCGGAGGCGCCGGCGCTCGCTGCGTGACCGTGCTCACCGCGCGCTCCACCCCGCCACCACGGCCTGCCCCAGCGCCACCCCGCCGTCGTTGGCGGGGACGAGGCGGTGCGAGTGCACCGCGAAGCCCGTGCCTCCCAGCGCCGCGTGGCAGCCACGCAGCAGCAGCTCGTTCTGGAACACCCCCCCGCTCAACACCACCCGCTCGATCCCCGTCCGTTCACGGATCGCCTCGCACGTGCCGCGCACCATCTCGATCACTGTGCGGTGGAAGCGCGCGCTCAGCTGCGCCGCCGTCACATCCCTGCGCATCAGCTCCCGTGCGAGGTCGCGCACCATCGGCCGCGTGTCGATCCGCCACGGCCACGGCTCCGGGCCGAGTAGCTCCCAAGCGAACGGCCTGACGCCCGCGTCCGGCGGCGCCAGCTGCTCCAGCTCGATGGCCGCCTGCGCCTCGTAGCGGCAGCGCTCGCGCACCCCGATCAGCGCCGCGACCCCGTCGAACAGCCGCCCCATGCTCGAGCACAGCGGCGAATGCAGCCCCGTCTGGAGCATCCGCCCGAGCACCTGTCGCTCCTCCGCGGTGCGCTCACCTACGACCGGCAGGTCGAGCTCGCGCAGGCCCTCCCCGTAGGCCTCCCACAGCAGCGAGAGCGCCACCCGGTAGGGCTCCTCCACCGCCCTGTCGCCGCCGGGCAGCCGGAAGTACGCGAGGTGGGCCGCACGCTCGAAGCCGACGTAGTCGCCCACCAGGAACTCGCCCCCCCAGATGTTGCCGTCGGTCCCATACCCCGTGCCGTCGAAGATCACCCCGACCACGGGCTCCGTCAGACCGTGCTCGCACATGCACGCCGCCATGTGCGCGTGGTGGTGCTGGACCGCCACCGTCGGCAATCGCTCCTGCGCGAGTGCGAACCTCGTGCTCAGGTAACCGGGGTGCATGTCGTGGGCGATCGCCTCCGGAGCCACCTCCAAGAGCGTCGACATGTGCTCGATCGCGTGCTCGAAGGAGCGCGCCGTCGCCTCGTTCTTGAGGTCCCCGATGTGGTGGCTGAGGAACAGCTCGCGCCCGCGCGCGAGGCAGATCGCGCTCTTCAGCTCCGCCCCCACCGCAAGCAGCGGGGGCAGCTCGAACGGCGCCCTCACCGGCTCCGGCGTGTAGCCGCGCGCGCGGCGGATCGGCGCCGTCTGGCTGTGCACCGAGCGCACGATCGAGTCGTCCACGCGCGTGTATATCTCGCGCTCCCCGACCAGAAACGCGTCCGCGATCCCCGCGAGGCGCTCCAGCGCGTCGTCGTCGCGGAACGCGATCGGCTCGTCGGAGACGTTTCCGCTCGTCGCCACCAGCGTGTCCAGGCCGTCCTCGAAGAGCAGGTGGTGCACGGGGGTGTAGGCGAGCATCGCCCCGTAGCTGTGGTTGCCGGGTGCGATTCCTGCGGCGAGCTTCTCCCCAGCCCCGTTCGTGCGCTTGCGCACGAGCACGATCGGCCGCTGCTGGCTGCTCAGCAATCGCGCTTCGTGCGCTCCCACGAGCGCGTAGCCCCGCACCGCCTCCAGAGTCGGGGACATCACCGCGAACGGCTTCTCCTCGCGGCGCTTGCGCCTGCGCAGCCTTGCAACCGCCTCCTCGTTGCGGGCATCGACCATCAGGTGGTAGCCGCCGAGGCCCTTCACCGCCACGATCGCCCCTTCGCGCAGCAGCTCCGCCGTCTGCTCGATCGGGTCCGACCCGCCGGGCCTGCTCCCCGGATAAGTCAACGCCACCCGCGGGCCGCACTCCCAGCACGCGGTCGGCTGGGCGTGGAAGCGCCGGTCGCGGGCGTCGTGGTACTCCCGCTCGCAGCGCTCGCACATCGGCCACGCCGCCATCGTGGTCATCGCGCGGTCGTACGGGACCCCGCGGACGATCGAGTAGCGGGGGCCGCACTTGGTGCAGTTGATGTACGGGTAGCGATACCGGCGGTCCGCCGGGTCGAGCAGCTCCCGCAGACACTCCTCGCACACACACGTGTCGGGCGAGACCAGCGTGCTCGCCCGCGCCCCGCGGCGCTCGCTCGAGTGGATCTCGAAGCCCCGCAGGAGGCGCTCCTCGTGGCGCTGCTCTAGCAGCGCCACCGACTCGATCCGCGCGAGCGCCGGAGCGCGAGTGCGGACCTCCACGATGAACTCCTCCAGCGCCCCCGGCCGGCCCTGGACCTCCAGCACAACGCCGCCGCAGTCGTTGCGAATCCAGCCGCCCAGCGCGTGGCGCTCGGCGGTGCGGAACACGAACGGCCGGAAGCCCACTCCCTGGACGACCCCGCGGATCTGATAGCGCCGCGTCTCCAGCGCGGTGGCGGGGCGGGCGGGATCCTTCAACACAGCCTCGGCAGCTCCGCGCCGTAGAGGAGCTCGACCACCGTCTCGGCGCCGTCCGCGCGCACCATCCGCACCGGGTTGCCGGCCGCAGCCCGGCCGGCGCGCTCGCACACCGCCCCGACGACCTGCGCCGCGCGACCGTGGGGGTGCCAGCGCACGAGCTCGAGGATCTCCGTGGCGGCCTCCTCCGCGACGAACATGCAGATGTTGCCCTCGTTGGCGAGGTACAGCGGGTCGACCCCCAACATGTCCGCCGCCATCGCGGTCTCGCGCTGGATCGGCAGCTGGCACTCCTCGATTTGGATCGATACCCCGGCGCCGCCGGCGAGCTCATTGAGCACGGTTCCTAGGCCCCCGCGGGTGATGTCGCGCATGCAGTGCACTTGCGGGGCGTACTCCTCCAGCACGTTCCACACCATGCCGTCGAGCGGCGCACAGTCGCTGAGCACGCGCTCCTCGAAGCCGAGACCCTCGCGCAGGGAGAGGATGTGGATGCTGTGGTTGCCCAGCCACCCCGTGACGATCACCGCGTCCCCGGGAGCCACTCTGCCCACCCCGAGCTCCACCTCGCGGTCGAACACCCCGACGCCGGCGGTGTTGATGAAGAGCTTGTCGACCTCCCCCGCCCGCACCACCTTGGTGTCGCCCGCCACCACCTCCACGCGCGCCGCCGCGGCGGCCTCGCGCACGGAGTCGAGCACCCGCTCCAGGTCGGCGATCGGGAAGCCTTCCTCCAGCACCAGCGAGAGGGTCAGGTAACGCGGGACCGCGCCGCTCACCGCGAGGTCGTTGACGGTGCCGCACACCGCGAGCTTGCCGATGTCCCCGTTGCCGAAGAAGATCGGGTCGACCACGAACGAGTCGGTGCTCAGAGCGATGCGCCGCGAGTCGAGGTTCAGCACCGCGCTGTCCTCCATTGCGCCCGCGTGCACCGCCCCCAGACGCGGCGCGATCAGCTCCGCGATCAGCTCCTGGCTCATCCCGCCGCCGGTGCCGTGGTCCAGCTGGATCAGAGCGGGTGGGTGGTTCATCACGGGATCGGGACGACGCTGAACTCGGGCAGGCTGCCCTGCGCGATCGCGGCGGCCAGCTCGGCGGTAGTCATGATCGTGGCGCAGTAGGACCCCAACCACTCCAGCGCCCGCGCCTGGTCCTCGGGTCGCGCGGAGACGACCGCGTCGGGGGGCACGATCACGTTGTAGCCGCGGAAGAACGCATCCGCGGCGGTGGTCTGCACGCAGATCTGGGTCTGCATCCCGGTGATGACCACCGTGTCCACGCCCAGCTCCGCGAGGCGGTCGTGCAGCTCG
>JBOGYA010000188.1:0-5764 GCA_050696515.1 Solirubrobacteraceae bacterium | reverse complement strand
CCTCCGGCAGGTCCGAGTCGGTGCGCACCGACGCGGACCTGCCGGAGGTGGCGCGCACGATGACCGACTACAACCTCGCGATGCTGCCGGTGGTGGACGAGCGGGAGCGGGTGGTGGGGGTGGTGACGGTGGACGACGTGCTGGAGCTGACGCTGCCGGCGGGCTGGCGGCGGCGCTTCGGGCTGGTGAGCGACTGAGGTTGAGCGGTGCTACGCTGAGCCCCGAACGAGCCCTTCACACGATGCGCGGAAAGGAGGCTGGGATGGATCGAGAACAGCCGCGAAGTACCCAGCCGCTCGCGCGCACGTCGGGCCCGTTCCTGTTGGTCTAAGCCGCCTTTCCCGGGATCGCGTCGGCGTCCGCGTCGATTTGACGTGTCCAGGAAAGGGAAAGGAGGTTGACCGAGATGGCCGAGGAGACGACGACGCTGGCAGAGGCGCAGGCGCAGACGCGCCCCGAGGGCGTGCCGCCCGTCCTCGACCCGGCCCACATCGGCGACATCCGCGGGGCGCTCGGCACGATCAGGATGGACGACACGGGCGCGCGCTACGGCTGGCGCTCGCGGGCGATGGCGCTGCTGGCGATCATGGGCCCGGGGCTGATCGTGATGGTCGGGGACAACGACGCGGGCGGCGTCGCCACCTACGCGCAGGCGGGCCAGAACTACGGGACGACCCTGCTGTGGACGCTGGTGCTGCTGATCCCGGTGCTGATCGTCAACCAGGAGATGGTGATCCGCCTGGGCGCGGTGACGGGGGTGGGGCACGCGCGGCTGATCAACGAGCGCTTCGGGCGCTTCTGGGGGTGGTTCTCGGTGGGGGACCTGTTCGCCCTGAACTTCCTGACGATCGTGACGGAGTTCATCGGGGTGAGCCTGGCGCTCGAGTACTTCGGGGTGAGCCGGTACATCGCGGTGCCGGCGGCGGCGGCGACGCTGGTGGCGATCACCGCGACGGGGAGCTTCCGCAGTTGGGAGCGGTTCATGTACGTGTTCGTGGTCGCGAACTTCCTGGTGGTGCCGCTGCTGGTGATGGTGCATCCGGACTTCGCCACGATCGCCCACGACACGGTGGTGCCGTCGATCCAGGGCGGGGCGAGCTCGACCGCGGTGCTGTTGATCATCGCGATCGTGGGCACGACGGTCGCGCCGTGGCAGTTGTTCTTCCAGCAGTCGAACATCGTGGACAAGCGGATCACGCCGCGGTGGATCAACTACGAGCGCGCGGACACGGTGATCGGGGCGTTCGTGGTGGTGATCGGCGCGGGGGCGATCCTATCGGTGGCGGCGTTCGCGTTCGCCGGCACGCCCGCGGCGGGGAGCTTCGGCGACGCGGGCACGGTGGCGGCGGCGCTGCGCCACTACGTGGGCCCGGCGGCGGGGGCGTGCTTTGCGATCGTGCTGCTGAACGCCTCGCTGATCGGGGCGGCGGCGGTGACGCTCGCGACCTCCTACGCCTTCGGGGACGTGTTCGGCGCGAGCCACTCGCTGCACCGCGGGGTGCGGGACGCGAAGCTGTTCTACGCGACGTTCACGCTGATGGTGAGCGCGGCGGCGGGGATCGTGCTGCTGCCGGGCGCGCCGCTGGGGCTGATCACGACCTCGGTGCAGGCGCTCGCGGGGGTGCTGCTGCCGAGCGCGACGGTGTTCCTGCTGCTGCTGTGCAACGACCGCGCGGTGCTGGGCCCGTGGGTGAACGCGCCGTGGCTGAACGCGGTGGCGGCGGTGATCGTCGGGGTGCTGGTGGAGCTCTCGCTGGTGCTGGTGACGAGCACGGCGTTCCCGCACGTGAACGTGACCCACCTCTTCGTCTACCTGTCGGTGGCGTTGGCGGTGGGACTGGCGGCGATGGGGGCGTACGTGTTGGTGCGCCGTGCGCCGGCGGGCGCCGCGGTGGGAGTGGCGGGCGAGGAGGCGGCAGGGACGATGCCCAAGGAGCGCCGCCACACGTGGACGATGCCGCCGTTGGCGCTGCTCGAGCGGCCCGTGTGGTCGCCGGGGCGCCGCGCGGCGATGCTGCTGCTGCGCGGCTATCTCGTGGTGGCGGTGGTGCTCTTGGTCGTGAAGACCGTGCAGCTGGGGCACTGACCGCGCCCCTGCGTCCAGGAGGGGAGGGGCAGGCGCCGGGGACGAGGGTAAGCGCCGCGGGGCAAGCGCCTGGGCGGCCGTCGTTCGGCGACCGCGCACGGCGGGCGCAGAGCGGGCGCCGTGGCGTCAAGCGGGCGGCGCGACGAGTACCTTCAAGACGACGTCGCCGAGCCTGAGCTCGTCCCCGTCGGCCAATGTGGCGGTGACCACACGCCCGTTGTTGACGTACGTGCGGTATGAGCTGTTGTTAGTGGTGATTTTCAGATCGTCGTCGCCCACCGTCATGACCAGCTGGCGGGCCTCCACCGACTTATGGTGGATGCGAATGTCGCAGTTTCGTTCAGAGCCCATGACGAACCGTCCCGCGTCGAGCGCGAGGTAGATCACGTGGCCCTCGCCGTCGAAGTACAGCCACCTGCCCGGAGCCGGTGGCGAGGGCGCGGAGGAGTGGCCATTGCCCTCGCTCTTGGGTATCCATTGGATGGGGAGGATGGGCGAGGTGATGTGGCGCTGCTCGTCGATGAAGTCCTGCAGGTTGAGGATCGCCCCGCGAATGGTGTCCACGTCGTCCGGTGGGACTTCGATGAAGGTCGCGTCCGTGGTCTCGAACAAACCCCGAGGGGCGCGTTGTGTGGAGAACAGGTCGATGTAGCAGCCGTAGTCCAGCCCGTATGCGTCGAACCGCACGCCGGGGTGGCTTTTGGAGGCCATCCCTTTCTTGATCACGTGCAGCACGCGAGCGTCGTAGAGCCAATCGACCAGCTGGTGCCGGCTGCCCTGTTCGAGCAGGAACGCTCTGCACTGCCGCTCGCCGATCACGCGATCGACGATCCAGTGCAGCAGCTGCCGCGCCTCGTCCTTCTCCGTGACAGGCTTCTCCTTGTCGCGCAGGTACCAGGACCTGGCGGCCTCGCGAATGTCGGCGCGCGCAATCTTGTTTTCTCCGGCACGGGTGGCCGCGAGCGAGACGATGTTGATGGCGTCTCGCGGTACACCCTCGGCCGCGCGGACGAGCTCCCCGAATGCGTCGCGGTGGACGAACGCGGCATCGAGGAACTCCTCGGGTGAGCTCCAGCGAGCCTCGCGGGGCATGAAGATCGAAGCGTGCTGAGAGAGCAGGCGCGCGAAGAAGGCCATCGCCTGCTGCTGGTTGTTGCCGAACACCATCAGATCGTCGAGGTCCATGTCGGCCGCCGCGTCGCCCCCCAGCTCGATGCCGATATACCCCCCGGTGTCGCGCTCGGCCCAGAATTGCGAGCGTTGCTCGATCGCGCCGATCTTGACTGATAGTCCGGGCACGGGAAAGAGCGACCGGCGGATCAGGTCGGCGAGCAGGGGCTGCAGATACATCGGCACGTCGGTCCACTCGTCGAGCATGATCCACAGCTGCTTGCTCGGCAGCGTGGCGACGAGCTTCTTCATGGTCTTGTGGACGGAGCCGAAGTACACGTGGTGGCGCGCGGCGCCCCGCACCTTGAGCGCGGTCTCGTTCATGCTGTTGTGCGCGTTCTTGCTGCGGATGCCACCGCCGACGAGCGGACCGAGGCCGGACAGGTGGGCGCCGAGGCCGGCGGAGGTTTCCGCGTCGCACTCCTCGGAGCTGCGCAGGGTCCACTCCTCGCGGCCGCGAACCTGGATTTCGGTGATGTTGTCCGAGAGCTCTTCGAGCAGGGGGAGGGTCTGGCCCGAGCCGTGGCCCCCGGATTCGCTGAATGAGTCGTCGCGGAGTTGGTCGTGAATTGCAGTGATGGTGTCGACGAGCAGGCATGTGCTGGCCTCCGCGATGGGCAGGTCCGGGTCGGCGTACAGGCCGCCGGTCGACCCGATCGTCTGCAGATCGATGTAGACCGCTACCTTGCCTTCGCGCAGCTTGGTCTTGGTGAGGTACTTCAGGGCGTGGGTCTTGCCCGTGCCCCGCCGGCCGTACAGGATCTGGTGGTCACGGGAGTCCAGACGCGCGAACAGTGCCCCGTCCTGCACGAAGGTGCCCACGAGCTGGTCGGGGTCCATCGTCTCAGCGCGTTTGGTGCAGCGCGCCAGAGCGCGGTTGATCTGTGAGATCGACATAACGGATATCGCAGGATTCGCTTGGGCCAGCCAGCCTATTGAGAAGTGGAAGGCAGCTCAAGCTGTGTCTCCAGCTAATTTCTATCCATCGGAGGAGGGACGGCAGTTGTTTAGTCCCCCGCGAGGCTCGTCGGAATCGGCAGGCCGCGGGGCGGAGGGTCGTCGAGCAGCAGGCGGGGGACGGTCACGGGTTCGAGGCCGCGCCGGCGCAGGCCGCGCACGATCGCGGGCAGCGCGGCGATCGTCTCGGAGCGGTCGCCGCCACCGTCGTGCATGAGGATGATCGCCCCCGGGTGCGCGCCGGCGAGCGCACGCTGCACGATCGCGGCGACCCCGGGCAGGCTGTAGTCGGAGGTGTCCTCAGACCACAGCACCATCAGCAGGTGCAGGGCGCGCAGCTCCTTGAAGGTGGTGGCGTCGAAGGAGCCGTAGGGGGGGCGGAAGAGGCGCGGTGTGGGGCCGTCGAGCAGCTGGATGCGGAGGATCTGTTCGAAGAGCTGTTCGTGTTGGGCGTGCGCGGAGAGCCGCGCCATCATGGGGTGGGTCTCGGTGTGGTCGCCGACCACGTCCCCGGAGTGAAGCTCGGCGAGCGTCCCGGCGGAGAAGTAGCGCTCCTCCTCGCCGATCGCGAAGAAGGTGGCGTGGACGTGGAGGGAGTCGAGCACGTGCACGAGCTGAGCGGTGTAAGGGCCGGGGCCGTCGTCGAAGGTGAGCGCGAGCTCGTGCCCTCTGCGGCCGCCTTCGGTGATCGCGGGGGTGTAGGAGAGGACCCTGTCGATCGCCGCCGCTTCGGCCTGGTGCGCCCGCGCGGCGCGCTGTGCGGGGGTCGGCGGCACGGCGGTCGCGCGGCGCGGCCGTGCGCGATGGACGGGGTGCGAGCGGGTGCCGCCGCGGGAGTGCGCGGCGCCAATCGCCAGGATGAGGATCGCCACCAGTGCGAGAGCCGCGCCCCCGCGGCGGCGGCGGTACCGGGCCCGGGCGTCGGAGGACCACGGAAGAGGGGAGGGCATCCGGCCACTTTGTAGCGCAAAGGGGCGGCGCTCGTCGCGGATGCTCCGCCAGGCTGCGTGCTCACTACCCTGCGAGCTTCCTGGTCCGACGTGCCTCCCCGCACGCCCCCAACGCGGGTCGCTAAGGCCTTCGGTGGTGTATCAATTGGGGGGTATATCCGACTGGACCTGTGGGTGACGACCAGATGGCAGTCATGAGAGGTCCAGTAGCTGTATATGCTCGCCCAATGCACCACGGCCGCTGAGCGCCGGGGCCCTATGTTGAGTCGCGATGCTGCCCTTCTGGCTCTCGATCGGCCTGCTCTCGCTTACCCAGGGTGCGCTCGTGGCACTCCCGGGCACGCTCTCGATCCCCTGGCTCGAGCGGAGGCGCAGCCGCCTGTGGGCGGCGATCCCCCCGCTCTCGGTGATCGCCTTCGTGTTCATCGCACGTGCGGCGGAGCGGGCAAGCGCGCAGAGCCTCACCTACCTCGCACTGGTCGCGGTGCCCCTGCTGGCGGCGCTCGCGCTGGGTTGGCTGGCGCGCGACGCGCGGCCGGCGCTCGTGCTGATGGCGCCCGCGCTGTTCGCGCTCGCGTGGATCGATCGCGGGGGGCTGGCG
>JBOGYA010000187.1:0-5771 GCA_050696515.1 Solirubrobacteraceae bacterium | reverse complement strand
CTCGTAGGGAGCGATGAAGGCGCTGCCATCGCCCAGCACCGCGTCCCCGGTGAAGCACACGCGGTCCGCCACCAGCGCGAAGTGGTCGGGGGAGTGCCCCGGCGTGGGAACCGCCGTCAGGGGGCCGAAGCGCACCCCTTCCGCCAGCGTCACGTCGATGTCCTCCCCACACGCCGCCGCGACCGGCGCGGGCCGCAGCTCGCGTAGGGCCGTGACCGACTCCACGTGGTCGGAGTGCTCGTGGGTGAGCGCGATCCCCCCCAGCCCCCCGCGCGCGTCCACCGCCGCCAGCACCCGCTCGATGTGCTGCCTCAAAGCCGGGCCCGGGTCGATCACGTACGCCGGATCGCGTTCCACGATCCACGTGTTGGTCCCCGAGAGCGTGAGCGGCCCGGGGTTGTCGGCCCGCACGCGCAGCACGTCGAAGGCCGCCAGCCGCCGCGCTTCGGCGACCGGGTCCACCGAGAAGCCGCACTCGCCGGCGAGCGCGAGGTCGAGCTCCACCGTAGATTCCGGAACCCACCCGCCCTCAACCCACTCGTCCTCACCCTTCGCGCGCTCGCGATCCATCTCGGCGTCCGCCAAGCCCTGCTCGGAGTCGGCCGCCGGGTCCGAATCGGAGCCCGAAGGATGGTTGGAGCGCATTCCAAGACGGTAGCTCGTCCGGCTGACGGACGTCCGCACCAGCCGCCCTGTGCTCCACGATCTCCCGGGGACGGCCGCTGCTCCCGTCGAAGGCGCTCCAGAGCTGCCCACCCACATCATCAAGCCTGTTCCGCGAGTTGCTAGCGATCGCCCACAGCCACCCTCGCTGCGTACGATTGTCCGCGTAAAACACACGTTGCCGACCGTCCCCTGCACTCAAGCCCGCGTTCCATACGGTCGAAGTCAGGTACATGAGCGAGGGATCTTCATGGCTGTGCCCCACTGAGCTCGACCGCACGCGCATCGTCGACGCCAACGACCGCGTGCGCACGATCCGCCTGGTCGGCGCCGGCGCGATCGGCGTCGCGCTGCTGATCTCGGCGCCTTGGATCGGCTGGTGGACCCTGATTCTGCTCGCTCTCTGCGCGCTCAACTTCTGGAACGTCGAGCTGCGCCTGCACTCGAGCCCCCACCCCGAGCGCGTCAGCTTCACCGCGATCGTCCTCACGCTGCTGCTGATCGGCGCGGGGGTCGTCCTCAGCGGCGGGCCGCACAGCCCCGCGCTGCCGTGGATGGTGCTGCCGGGCGCGATGGTCGCGGCGCGCTTCCGCCCCCAGGTCGTGGTCGTCGGGATCGTGCTCACCGTGCTCCTGGTCATCGCGAGCACCCTCGCCGTCGATCCCGGAGCGACGGTCGCGGACCCCGTGTCGGTGATCGCCACGCTGGCCCTGCTCGCGGTCGTCATCTCGATCGTGCTTGCCCTCCAGGCGGCCGAGCTGCACCACCGCGACGAGGCGATCCTCGACCCGCTCACCGGCCTGCTCAACCGCCACGCCCTGCTCCCCCGCTTCACCGAGATCTCCCACCAGGCCCGCCTCACCCACCAGCCCGTGTGCGTGCTGCTCTGCGACGTGGACTCCTTCAAGGAGATCAACGACCGCTACGGCCACGACCGCGGCGACGCGGTGCTGCGCGACGTCGCCTACGAGCTGCGCAAGCGGCTACGCTCCTTCGAGCTCGCCTACCGCCTCGGGGGTGAGGAGTTCCTGATCGTGCTGCCCGGGGTCTCTCAGCTGGAGGGAGAGGAGGTCGCCGAGCGGCTGCGCGCGGCGATCGAGCAGACCCGTCCGACGGGCATCCCGCTCACGATCTCCCTGGGCCTGAGCGTCGCCAGCGGGGAGGAGGTCGTCTACGAGACCCTCTTCAAGGCCGCCGACAAGGCGCTGTACGAGGCCAAGCGCAGCGGGCGCAACCGCGTTGTGGCCGCGCCCGCGCCGTCGCCGTCGCCCAGCGCACAGGGCGCCGAGATGGTCGTGGGCGAGCTCGCGGCGCCCGCCCTGCTGGCCTAGGGGATGCTGGCCGAAACAGGACAGCCCTGATCCCCGCCGTCCCGGCCCGCACGAGGAGCGTGGAGCGCTAAGCTTGACCGGATGCCCACGCTCGTGCTGGACCCCCCGCCCGCACAGCTCCAGGAGCTGCTCGAGCACCGCCGCCGGATCGGAGCCGACCACCACGACGAGATGTGGCAGGGTGTGCTGCACATGGCGCCCGCGCCCCGCAACGCCCACGCCGACGTTCAGCAGCAGCTCTCCGACCTGCTGGGCCCGCTCGCCCTGCGAGCCGGCCTGCACCCGCTGCTCGCCGGCGCGTTCAATCTCGGCGAGCCACAGGACTATCGGGTCCCCGACGGCGGGCTGCTCCGCGACCGGCGGGACGCGACGTGGAACCCGACCGCTGCACTGGTCGTCGAGATCGTCTCACCGGGCGATGAGTCCTGGGAGAAGTTCCCGTTCTACGCCGCCCACGGCGTCGACGAGGTGCTGATCGTCGACCCCGCCAAGCGCACCTGCGACTGGCTCGCGTTGCGCGAGGGCGAGTACCGGCCGATCGAGCGCAGCGGGCTGATCGACCTCGGCGCGAGCGACCTCGCCGAGCGGATCGACTGGCCGCCCACCGAGTAGACGCTGGAGGACTCGGGGCCAAGATCTGGCCGAGCGTGCCCCGCAGGGGACGGTCCGCGAGATCGTTACGCCAGCTAACCTCCCGGCTCGCCGTGGCCAGGCAGCTCGACCCCCAAGCCCAAGCGCTGCTCGAGGTGATGCGCGCGGTGGGCGCGCCGGCGCTCCACACGCTCCCCGTGGAGCAGGCGAGGGAGCAGCTGCGCGCGGCGCTGCTCACCCGCGGCGAGCCGCTGGCGCTGCACCGCGTCGAGGATCTCCGCCTGCCCGCCTCCCACGGCGCGCGGCCCCTGCGCCTCTACCGCCCCCGCCCGGGTGTCCTGCCGATCGCGCTGTTTCTCCACGGAGGGGGCTGGACGCTCAACGACATCGACACCCACGACCGGCTCTGTCGCCGTGTCGCTCAGCGCTCCGGTTGGCTGCTCGCCTCGCTGGACTACCGCAGAGCCCCCGAGCACCGGCACCCCGCCGCCCTCGAGGACGCCCGCCTCGCATACGACTGGCTGCTCGAGCACGCCGCTAGCCTGGAGGGCGACGCCTCGCTGACCGCGCTCGTGGGGGAGAGCTCGGGTGCGAGCACCGCCGCCGCCCTCACGCTGCTGCTGCGGGACACCGGCGCGCCCGCGCCCGCGTTTCAGGTGCTCGCCTACCCGCCTGTCGACGTGCCCGGCCGCTGGCCCTCGCACGAGGAGCGCGGGACCGGCTACACGCTCGACCGGCCACTCCTGCGGTGGTTCCTCGAGCAGTACCTGCCCCCCGGCCACGACCCCGCCGACCCTTACAGGGACCGCTACCTCTTCCCCCTCGCCGCCGACCTCCAGGGACTCCCGTCGGCGCTGGTGATGACCGCCGAGTTCGACCCCCTGCGCGACGAGGGGGTCGCCTACGCCGAGCGCCTCGCCGGCGCCGGGGTCTCCGTGGAGCATCTGCACGCCGAGGACCAGCTGCACGGCTTCCTCCTGCACGACCGCGCAATCGATCGTGCCGGGGAGTTGATCGACCACCTCGCCGACGCGCTCGCCGCCCGCCGGCCGCGGATCGGCGGGCCATAGCGACCCCCTTGAGGGGTGGCCTCCACCGTCGTCCGAGGACTTTCCCCGATAGGCGGATCGCCGATTGCCCGACAGGTGGTTACAATTGCAACGAGCTGGAGCACGGATCAGGAGAAGATGGAGTACTCTCGTGTCAACTCCGCTACGGGACGATAGTTCGTATAGTGCATACAGATTGCACTACCCGATGCTCTTTGCCGGACAACCCCTTGGTAGGTCCGCGTAATGCCCACTCTCCCTTCTGAGCCCGTGGCGCCGACCCCGACGGTGGCCACCAAGCTGATCCCACCGACGCAGCGCCACCTGATCCAGCGCAAGCGGCTCCTCGACATCCTGGACGAGGGCATCGATGAGGGCCTTGTCCTGCTCTCGGCTCCGGCGGGGGCCGGCAAGACCGTGCTGCTCTCCTCATGGATCGCGGCGCGGCGCCTGCCCGGCCCGGCGTGCTGGCTGTCGCTGGGCGGCGAGCACAACGACGCCTGCCGGCTGCTCGAGGACCTGCTGAGCACGCTGCGCGGCTCGGAGCCGATCGAGCCCGGCAGCGCACTGGAGAAGCTGAAGCCCCCGGTGGAAGCTCGCACGGAGCGCTTCCTGGCGCTGCTGGTCAACGGCCTCGCCGAGCTGGACTCACCGCTGGTGCTGGTGCTCGACGAGATCCACGAGCTGACCAGCCCGCAGGCGACCGCGGCGATCGACTTCCTGGTTCGCCACGCGCCCGAGCAGCTGCGGATCGTGCTGGCCGGCCGCGCCGATCCCCCGCTGCCGATCGAGCGCCTGCGCGTGAGCGGCGTGCTGCGGGAGCTGCGCATCGCGGACCTCGCGTTCGATCGCGACGAGACCGCCGATCTGTGCCAGCGGCTCGAGCTCGAGCTCTCCCGCGAGGACATCGACCTGCTGTGGGCGCGCACCGAGGGCTGGGCCGCGGCACTGCGGCTGGCGGCGCTCTCGCTGCAGGGACACCCCGAGCCGGCGCGCTTCCTGGCCGAGTTTGCCGGCACCGACCGGACGGTGGCCGACTACCTCGTCTCCGAGGTGCTCGCCGGCCTGCCCGGGGACCGGCGCGAGTTCATGCTGCGCACCTGTCTGGTGGATTCCCTCAGCCCGGAGCTGGCCGACGCGCTGACCGGGCTGGAGGGTGCGACGCTGACGCTCGCCGCGATCGAGCACCTGGGGGCGCCGGTGCAGGCGACCGACGCGGAGGGCCACTGGTACCGCTACCACCCGCTGTTCGGTGAGCTGCTGCGCGCGCACCTGCGCTACGCCCACCCCGAGGAGGTCCCCTTCCTGCACCGTCGCGCGGCGCGCTGGTACGCCGAGCAGGGGGAGGTGATGCCCGCCATCCGCCACGCCCTCGCCGGCGAGGACTGGGAGCAGGCGGGCGGCCTGATCGCCGAGAACTGGCTCGACCTGTTCCTGTGCGGGCGCTCCGCCTCGATGCGCGGGCCGATGGCGCAGCTCCCCGCCGACATCGTGGCGGCCGACCCGCGGCTGGCGGCGGCCTTCGCCGGCAGCCGTCTGCAGGACGGCGACCTGCAGGACGCCGAGCGCCATCTGGCGATCGCCCGGCACGCCCGGGGTGAAGTGGCCGCCGAGCTGCGCGAACCACTGGATGTGACCCTCGCCACGGTGGCGCTGTACGCCGCGCGCCTGCGGGTCAACCTCAAGGACGCCGAGCGTCTGGCGCGCAAGCTCACGGGCATGGCGCGGGGCTCCTCGCACCACTGCTGGGCGTCGCTGCGCAGCTTCGCGCTCTCCAACCTCGGCGCCGCGTACCTGTGGACCGGGGATCCGGCGACCGCCGCCGTGCACCTGCAGGAGGCCCTGGCGCTCGCGACCGAGGACCGCCACGAGCAGATCGCCCTGGACTGCCTCGCGCAGCTCGCGATCGTGCACCTGCTGGGCGGCGCGCTGACCCACGCCGAGCAGCTCGGCTCGCAGGCGGTGGAGCTGGCCGAGCAGCGCGGCTGGTGCGAGGGCCCGGCGGCGGCGTGCGCCTATCTCGCCTGCGCCGCGAGCGCCTACCAGCGAGGCGAATTCGAGCGCGCCGAGGGGTTGCTGGACCGCGCCGCGGCCGCCGCGGACACCGCGGAGGCGCCGGTTCGGCTCGCCACCGGCC
>JBOGYA010000186.1:0-5805 GCA_050696515.1 Solirubrobacteraceae bacterium | reverse complement strand
GGTTGAAGCAGCCGCCCGCAACCGCGAACGGAAGCACTCCGAGCGCCAACAAGTGCACCGCGAGCAGCGGCGCCTCCGCCAGCACCCGCCCGGCCGCCAGGTCGGATGCCGCCGCGATCGATGTCGCGGCCGCTGCGACCCAGCCCGCTAGCGCGACGCCGAAGTACGCGGAGAGCACGCTCCGCGAGACTGCCCCGCCCACTGCCCTGCGCTCCGTCAGCGTCAGCGGACTGACCGTCGTCTGACTGCGCTCCTCGGTCATCGTCACGGTAGGGATACCGGATCGACAATGCTTCCAGGCGCGCCGCCTGACGGCGTCGCGTCGAGAGCGCAGCCGTGTGACCCGGCGGCCCACGCGTGTGCCAAGGGCGAACCCTGCAAACGGCCCGGTCAGCAGGTGCGGCAATGAGCACCGGCCGCACCGCGCCCTCAGCCGCGGCCTCCGCTCACGAAAGTCTGCCCGGCGAGCAGCGAGACGCCAACGTGGTCAACCTTGATGTCCAAGGCTCAGGGTCTGCGCGCGGAAGGGGCGAGTAGACCGAGGGCGCGGCCTCGCTCGACTGCCTCGCTGCGCTGGTGGCTTTCGAGCTTGGCGTAGAGATGCTTGATGTGGGCCTTGACGGTGTTGACCGTCACGTAGAGCTCCCCTGCGATTTCCTTGTTGGAGAGGTTGGTGGGTAGGTAGCGGAGGACGCGGAGCTCGCTCTCGCTGAGCGGTTCGGCCAGGCGCCTCGGCTGGTCACGGCTCGCTACGCGTTGTCTGCCGGCGAGCAGGTCCAGGATCTCGAGGATCAGGGAGCTGTGGGTGGTGTGAAACCGGGAATGGCGTTCGAGCAGGTCCGCCATGGGGTGAAACAGGAACGGCAGGAGCATGCCGTCTGCCTCGGCGAGATCGAGCGCCCGTTCGAGGACGCGCTCTCGTGCGCCGGCATCGCCGAGCGCGTCGCGGGCGTGCGCCTCCAACAGACACGCCTGCGCGACGATGACGGTCGACGGGTTCGCCCCGGCGGCGGCGGCGCCGTCGAGGATCGGCGCGAGCGCGGTCGTGGCTGCCTCGGGGTCGTTCTGGGCGAGTCGCAGCGCGGCCAATGCGGTGCGCGCCGGTCCGCTTTGCTGCGTTTGCGCGTCCATTGCGGCGATGGCCTGCTCGGCCGGGTTGGTCTCGCCCATGCGCACGAGGGCGTGGAGGAGCTGTCCTCGGATCCGTGTGGTGATCGTGTGGGGGGCCGCCAGCTGCCGGCCGAGCCGTTCGGCTGCTTGGTAGTCGGCGAGTGCCTCGGCGTTGCGGCCGCGCGCCAGTTCGAGGTTCCCGCGCGTGAAGTGGAACAGCAGTGCGGTCGCGGGGTGCGCCTCGGGTTGAAGCGTGGCATGCGCTCGGGCAAAGAAGCGCTCTGCCTCTTCGAGGTGGGCGTGGGCGACCATCGCGCCGGCAAGCACCGTGTAGGCGACGCCGGTGATCGGCTCCTCGCTCCAGCCGTGCCGTTGGGCAAGCTGGATCGCCTCGGCGCTCCGCTCGGCGGCCAGCGAGAAGGTTCTGAAGCTGACGACCATCGCCGAGTGTGCGAGCCCGGTGAGCTCGAGATACGGCTGCTCGATCCGGCGAGCGAGGGCGATGCCTTCGTCCAGGTGCCGCTCGGCGTCTTCGAGGCGGCCGGTCGAGGCCTCCGCGATGCCGAGGTTGATCAACGCGAGCGCGTGATGTTCCTCACTGATGCGGAGATCCTCCAGGTCGGCGCCGTCGACTGGCGCGAGTAGCCGGTCGGCTTCCTGCGCGACGGCGGGTAGGTCTGCGCGCTGACGTGCGAGCTCGAGCCTTTGGATCCCGAGCATCACCTGAAAGTGGCCGCGCCTGGCCTCGGGCACCGACGCCACACCAGCGCAGGCAGCGGCCAGCTGTCGCTCTGCCTGGTCGAATGATCCCTGGCTCAGCGCGACGGCCGCGCGCAGCGCGGTGAGCTCAGGGTTGTCGACGGCAGCGTCGGCGGGAAACCCGGCCGCAAGCTCGTGCGCGGTCGCCGCGCGGCCGCTGAGGACGAGGTCGAACCAGTGATCGCAGAGGGTGCGAGCGGCGAGATCCCAGTCCTCGGCCGCTTGGGCGTGACGCACCGCTTCGACGTGGTAGCCATGCTTGTCGAACCAGGCCGCAGCGGCCCGATGCAGCGAGGGAATCTCGTCCGCGGCGGTCCGCCGCAGCTCCAGCGCGAGCAGGTCGGCGAACATGTGGTGGTAGCGAAACCACGATCGGCTCGTGTCGATCGAGGACACGAACGCGTTGGCCTGCTCGAGCGCGTGCAGCAGCCGTGTGCTGCCGGGCGCTCCGGTCAGCAGTTCGGCAAGCTCGCCATTGACCCGATCGAGGATCGAAGTGCGCAGCAGCAGCCGCCTGACGTCCTCCGGTTCGCGCTCGAGCACCTCAGCCAGCAGATACTCCGCGACCGTGCGCTCGCTGCCGGAGAACTCGGCGGCGAACCGCTCGGGATCGGCGTTCCCGGCGAGCGACAGCGCCGCCAACCGCAACCCCGCGGCCCACCCCTCGGTGCGCGCCTCCAGCAGCTCAACGGCGCGATCGGACAGCTTCAGCCCGGCGCCTTTGAACAGCACCCGCGCCTCCTCGACCGTGAAGCGCAGGTCGCTGGCGCGGATTTCGGTGAGCCCCCCTTCAAGGCGCAGCCGGTGCAGCCCCAGCCGCAGGTCGTGCCGCGTCGCCAGCACAAACCGGAGTTCCTCGGGCGCGCGCATCAGCAGCAGCTCGAGCTGGCGCAGTGCGTCATTGGAGCGCAGCTCGTGAACGTCGTCGATCACAACCCAGACCGGCTGCTCGAGCGACTGCAGATCCTCGAGCAGCCGCTCGACGATCGACCAGCCGTCGAGATGCGGTGCGCCGGTCAGCTCGCGCACGAGCGGCGACCCGATCGTGGTGTCCCGGAGCGCGTCCAGCACCGTCAGCCAGAGACCTTGTGGATCGAGCCCTCCCCTAGCGATCGCCACCCACGCCGTCTGATCCGTGAGCCCGGCCGTGCGTACCCAGGAGCGCAATAGGAACGTCTTGCCGCTCCCCGCCGGCGCCGAGATCTCCGTCACACGGGCGGCGCCGGCGAGCCGCTGAAAGAGTTCCCGGCGCGGGACGATCCCGCCGCGAGAGCCGGCCGAAGCGATGCCGGGATCCGAAGCCGTCGCAGCGCCCTGAATCTCCGCACCACGCCCACTTGTCACAGCGGGACCTCGTGCTGCGGTCATGGCTCGACGTCTACCCGCATCTCGAGGACTACCCACATCGGGTCTGGCCAGCTCACCCGGCGCGGCCGGAACATCGACAGTGACTATGGAGCGCTACGAGATTCGTCTCAGCGGCCACCTCGGCGAGTTCATGCTGGCCGCCTTCCCCTCGCTCTCCGCCGAGATCTGCGGCCCGGAGACGGTTCTCCGGGGAGCGGTCCGGGACAGCGCAGCGCTGTACGGCCTGTTGGCGCAGCTGGAGTCGATGCACCTGGAGCTGATCGAGCTTCGCCGCCTGCCGCGAGGGGCGGCCGGATTACCCGACGATGGTGGTGCGCAGTTACCCCGGCCGCGCGGAGAGTCATAGCGACCACCACCGAAGTTGGAGGTACATCATGCCGCTGTCCACCGAAAACCGTTCCCTGTCCTCTGCCGTTGACCGGCGATGGTGGGCGCTCGTGCTGCTGGCGATGGCCGAGTTTGTCGTCGTGCTCGACGCCTCGATCGTCAACATTGCGCTGCCGTCGATCGGACGGGGGCTTCACATCTCGCTGGCCAGCCTTTCCTGGGTGGTCAACGCGTACGTGCTGACCTTCGGAGGGTTCATGCTGCTGGGCGGCCGGATCGCCGACCTGCTCGGCCGTCGACTGATCTTCACCGTTGGCCTGGGCGTGTTCTCGCTGGCGTCGCTAGTCGGTGGGCTTGCCCAAAGCGAGCTGTGGCTGATCGCCGCGCGTGCGATCCAGGGACTCGGGGCGGCGCTCTTGGCTCCGGCTGCGCTCTCGCTGGTAACCGCGATCTTCGCCGAGGGCGCGGAACGCAACCGGGCGCTGTCGGTGTGGGGCGCGGTCGCCGGCTCCGGTGCTGCCGCCGGCGTGCTCCTCGGCGGCGTGCTCACCAGCGCTCTGGGATGGCGCTCGGTGCTGTTCGTCAACGTGCCGATCGGGATCGCCGCGATCTTGCTGACGCCGCTGCTGATCAAGGAGAGCCGCGGCCAGCTGGCGCGCCGCAGCTTTGACCTGCCCGGCGCGGTCACGGTCACCGCCGGGCTGTCCGCCCTGGTCTATGCGCTGGTGCGGGCGACCGCGATCGGCTGGGGCTCTGCGCAGACGATCGTCGTGCTCGCCGCCGCGGCGGTGCTGCTGGTCGGCTTCGTCCTGATCGAGCAACGTTCGAAGGCGCCGCTGGTCCCGTTCGCGTTCTTCCGAAATCTGAACGTCAGCTCCGCCAACGCGACCATGTTCGCGACCGGAGCCGCGATTATCGGGTTCTTCTACTTCCTCTCGCTCTACCTGCAGAAGGTGCTCGGCTACAGCGCGATCAGGGCCGGCACCTCGCAGCTGCCTCTGGCCGTCGGGATCATCGTCGCGGCAGGCATGGCGTCGCCGCTGGTCGCTCAACTGGGGGTCCGGCGGGTGCTCATCGCGGGGCTGTCCCTGTTCGCCGGCGGGCTGGTCTGGTTCGCACAGCTACCCGTCCACGCCAGTTACCTCGTCGACCTGCTCGGCCCGTCGCTGCTGATCGCGCTAGGTCTGGGGCTCGCGTTCGTGCCGATCACGATCCTCGCCGAGACCGGCGTCAAGGACCACGAGTACGGCCTCGCTTCAGGCCTGCTGAACACCTCCCAGCAGATCGGCGGAGCGCTCGGTCTCGCCGTCCTGGCCACGATCGCGACCACGCGCACCGACCACCTCGCCGCCAGCCATCACCCGATCAACCAAGCACTCACGCTCGGCTTCCACACCGCCTTCCTCGCAGCCGCCGGCTTCGCGCTCCTAGCCATCATCGCCGCAGCGACGATCCGCACCCGCGCGGGGGAGCGGCGTGAGTCACTCGCCGCGCGGCCAAGCTCCCCCGCTGCTTCGGAGGTCACACGATGACCTTCTACAACGTCGTTCTCTTCCTGCACATCACGTCGGTGATCTGCATGTTCGGATGCCTGACTGCTGACTGGCTGGGCATCGCCGGCCTGCGCCGCAGCGAGTCAGCCGGCCCAGCCAGCGCTTGGATCCGCGCCCTCGAGGTATCGGGGGCGATCGGGCCTGGGGCGCGGTTCGCGGTGCTCGGCGCCGGCCTCTATCTCGCCGTCGACGCCTGGTCATGGCAGGGCTGGATCATCGTCGGGCTCGTCTCCTGGGTTGTCTACGTCGTCCTCGGCGAACCCCTGACCGGGCGGGAACTGCGCGAGCTGACCGCCCTCGTCCGCAGAGAGCACGGAAAGCTGTCACCGCAAGCGATCGCCCGACTGCGTCACCCGCGCATGTGGCATTCAGTGCTCATCAGAGTTGGTCTCGGCGCCGGCATAGTGTTCTGCATGGCCGTCAAGCCCGAAACGGCCGTAGCCGCGGTGGTCGTCGCGATCGGCGCGCTCACGGGCCTTACAGCCGCCCAACTGGCGTCCCGTCCCGGCGGCACCGGTCGGCGGCGCCAACGGCGCTTCCTGCTCCGGTTTGGGCCGAAGCATGCGTCCTAGTACAGACGCACATCAATACCTCGCTCGGAGAGCACAAACGGAGCTCGAAGATCGAACCCTCTTGCACGGAGAGGGGGTCGGCGGGCTCTCCAATCGGTGCGGTGGGTGCGAAACAC
>JBOGYA010000185.1:0-5841 GCA_050696515.1 Solirubrobacteraceae bacterium | reverse complement strand
CCCGACGCCGCGCATGCGCGGCGTCGCGGTCGGCGCGTGCGCCGACCGAACAGCATGACCGAGTGGCTCAGGCGTCGGGGAATCTGCGCTTGTCAGCAGTTAGTTGCGCAGATGTCATAGTCTAACCGCGCATCTGTCAGCTATGTTCTACGCATCCATCAGCTTCCCCCTCAGCTTCTGAAGCGCCACGCCAAGGCCCAGGTGGACGCGGCGATGGACGACACTCCGGTCGTGGTGATCGTCGGTCCCCGCCAGTGCGGGAAGAGCACGCTGGCGGAGTTGATCGCGGGCGAGCGCGGCGCCCAGCAGGTGACGCTCGACGACGCCGCACGCCGGGCGGCTGCCAACGCCGACCCCAGCGGGTTCGTCGCGGAGCTGGAGCTGCCCGCGGTCATCGACGAGTTCCAGAAGGCCCCCGAGCTGCTGCCCGCGATCAAGGGCCGCGTCGATCGGGCGCGGGCGGGCGGGCGGCGAGCCGCCGGCATGTTCCTGCTGACCGGGTCGGCGAACGTGTGGGGCACCCTGCGTGTCTCGGAGTCGCTCGCCGGGCGGGCCGAGCGGGTCCAGCTCTGGCCGTTCTCGCAGGGCGAGGTGCGCGGCCGGCGAGAGGCATTCCTCGACGAGCTGCTCGCGGGTCGCGTCCCCCGGGTCGCTGGCGCTCCGAGCGGGCGACGCGCGGTCGCCGCAGCCGTCGTCACCGGCGGCTACCCGGAGATGCTCGCGCGCACCGACGCCCGCCGCCGTGCCCGGTGGATCGCCAACTACGTCGAGATGGTCCTCGAGCGCGACGCCCGCGACCTCGCCGCGAAGGCCCAGCAGCTCGGCGAGCTGCCCCGGCTGCTCGCCGCCGCCGCGGCCCGCGTGGGCGGCCTGCTCGAGATCGCGGAGCTGGCGCGCGACGCCAAGCTCGGCCGCGACACGACCGGACGCTACCTGACCCTCCTCGAACTGCTCTTCCTGCTGCGCCGCGCCCCCGCGTGGAGCCGCAACGTCGGCCAGCGCCTGATCAAGGCGCCCAAGGTGTGGCTGCCCGACAGCGGCCTGGCCGCGCACCTCGTCGGGTGCGACGAGCGCCGCTTCGCCGCGGACGACACCCCGCTCGCGGGCGCGCTGTTCGAGAACTTCATCGCCTCGGAGGTGGCCAAGCAGGCGACGTGGTGCGAGGCGGACGTCGCCCTGCACCACTTCCGCACAGCAGGCGGACGCGAGGTGGACATCGTCGTCGAGGCCCGCGACGGAGCGGTCGCCGGGATCGAGGCGAAGCTCGGTGCCACCGTCCGCGAGCGCGACTTCAGCGGGCTGCGGCGGCTGCGCGACAGCCTCGGTGAGCGCTTCCGCGCCGGGGTGGTTGTGCACACCGGGGTTGAGACGCTGCCGTTCGGGGACCGGCTATGGGCGATGCCTGTGGCGGGGGTTTGGGGGCTGGGTCACGCTTCTATCGCCTGCAATAGCGAGCAAAGCGGTTAGGGACAATTCAGCGCTTGGATTGCGTACTTAGCGCCTTCTTCAGTCGCCTTAGCTATTTTCGCAGCAAGGCCAATTATCCTCGCCTTCTCCATCTGCTTATCATAAGCCTTGAACAACTCCGCCTTCTTAGCAGGGTTCTCCTCCTGAAGCTCCTTCTCCAGAATAGATATCGCAGTACCGACTGCGTCCACCTCAGACTGCTCCAACTCTTTTACGGCTGCCCTCGCGTTCGACGCTACTGTTTTCAGAAATGCACATAGGGAGTCATCCGGCGGATTCGCCTGTTGGCATTCGCCCGTTAGGTCTGGGAATCGCCAGGGCCCAGCTCGACCCCGGGCGCTGACGCGCCGCGGGGTGCGCGGAGCCGCGCGCTATCCGGCAGCGAGGGTTTGCGCAGCTCGAGTCACTCCGCCACCCACGGTCCGTGCCAGGCGCCGAAGCCGGCGGTGAGGCGCTCGCCGGCCTCGGGGCCCCACGTGCCGGGCGCGTAGGGGTGGACCGGTGGCGGGGCGTCGAGCAGCGGCGCCATCACGCGCCAGGTCTCTTCGACGCCGTCCTGGCGGGTGAAGCGGGTGGAGTCGCCGCGCAGCGCGTCGAGCAGCAGCACCTCATACGGGGTCGGGGCCTCGCCGCCCTCCTTGGCGAACTCCATGTCGAGCGTGATCGCCTGGGGGCCGCCCCTGTCGGCGCGGTGGGCGTCGAGGACCAGCCGCGTGCCGGTCGAGGGGTCGAGCTTGACGACGAACTGGTTGGGCTCGGGGCGGCGGTGCCCGCGCTCCATGAAGCCCAGCCGCGGGGGGTCGCGGAACACGGCGCGCAACTCGGTCTGGGTGACGGGCAGCCGCTTGCCGGTGCGGATGAACCACGGCACCCCCGACCACCGCCAGTTGTCGATGTTCAGGCGCAGCGCGGCGTAGGTCTCGGTGGTCGAGTCGGGGGCGACGCCGTCGATGGCCCGGTAGCCGTCGTACTGCCCGCGCACGTAGTGGGCCGGCTGGGCGTCCTCGATCGCGCGGAACACGGCGTACTTGGCGTCCTTCAGCGTCCGCGCGTCATTGCCGGCGGGGGCCTCCATCGCGGCGACCGCCACGACCTGCATCAGGTGGTTGACCACCACGTCGCGCAGCGCCCCGACGGGGTCGTAGAAGTGCCCGCGGTCCTCGACGCCGAAGCTCTCGGCCATCGTGATCTGCATGCACGCGATGTGGTGGCGGTTCCACACCGGCTCGATCATCGTGTTTCCGAAGCGCAGGTACAGCAGCTCGTCGGTGCCCATCTTCCCGAGGAAGTGGTCGATCCGGTACAGCTGGGACTCGTCGATGTACTGGAGGATCTCCGCGGCGAGCGCGCGGGCGGAGGCGAGGTCGTGGCCGAACGGCTTCTCGACGACGACGCGCGCGTGGGCGGTCAGGCCGGCGCCGGCGAGACCCTTGATCGCCGTGCCGAACAGCGACGGTGGGATCTCCAGGTAGAAGACGGGGGTGTGTGCGTCCTCGAGCTCGGCGGCCACCCGCTCGTACAGCCCGCTGTCGCCGAAGTCGCCGGACAGGTACGACAGCCGCGCGGCGAAGCGCGCGAACACGTCCTCGTCGATTCTCTCCCCGCACGCTTCGATCGCGCTGCGCGCGTGCGCGCGCAGGTCCTCCACGGTCCAGTCGTTGGCGGCGACCCCGAGGATCGGGCTGTCGAGCAGGCCGCGGGCCTCCAGGCGGTAGAGCGAGTGGAAGGTCATCACCTTGGCGAGGTCGCCGCTGATCCCGAAGATCACGAACATATCCGCGGGCTGCGCCTCGCCGGAGCCCCGTTTGCCTTTGGCGGTGCGCTTGCCGGCTCGTGCCGCTGTGCTCATGCTCTCCAGCCCCCTTTTTCGGTTGCGGTTCTGCCCTCCAGGCTACGGGGCGGCCGGAGGGCACGTCCGCACGGTCGTGGGGTAGGAGGCCCCACGCCCACTGCCCTTGTGCCGAACAGGCTCACGTGGATGATCCCCAATGACAACCTTCGACATTGCTTCCCGCTGGGTCAGACGCCGCTCTCCGCGGTGACCCGGCCATTCGCGACGGCTTTCCGCAGCGCGTTGTAGTCGCGCTCGTTCTGGTCGGCGTAGGTCTCCGCGAAGGACTCGAGCGCGCGATCGAAGGCTTCGCCGTGCCCGAGGTAGCTGGCGATCGCGATGCAGTCGCCCGAGCGGGCGTGGGCGCGGGCGAGCGTCCAGCCACACATGCGCCCGTAGATCGCCATGCCCGACGGCGCCATCGCTTCCACGTCGGCGGAGCTCTTCCAGTCCCACAACTGGCGTACGTAGAAGTCGCGCGTCACCCCGTCGATGCCGGTGGCGCGCAGCCAGCCGAGCAGGATGTCGCTGGAGGCCTGCATCATCCGCTGCCCCTCGACGACCCGCCGGCCGCAGTGGGCGTACTCGCTTTTGCCGAGGAACGGCTCGAGCACCGAGGGCTGCGCCTCCTTGCACTGCAGGAACAGGGGGTCCTCATTGTCGCGGCCGAGCATCAGTACCACCCACGCGCGGGTGCCGACGCTGCCGACGCCCACAACCTTGCGCGCGAGGTCCACGTAGCGGTAGCGCTCCAGCAGGCGCCGGCGGTCGCCCTGCAGGCTCGCGCGGTAGGAGCGCAGCAGCGTGTGCATGTTCTCCTCGAACTCGTGTGCCTGCGCGGCGGGGAGCAGGTCCTCGACCCGCACGATCAGCGGCGGGTCGCTGACGATCTGGGGCTCCCCCGCGACGGTGTGCGCGAGCCGTGAGAACGCGCGGGTGCTGTCCTTGCCCCTGGCCTTTGCGGCGGTCTTGCGGAACGTCTTGACCTGCTGGGCGTTGGCTTCCGCCTCGAAGCGCGAGAGGATCGTCGCCGCGTCCAGGCGGGAGTACCAGATGTCGAGGTCGCGCATCTCCGCGAAGCGGTGCATCGCCTCGCGGTACTGGCGCACCGTCGCGCCGACGGCGTCGCGGCGCTGCTTGGCGGTGAACCCGCGCTCGCGCCCGGCGATCGCGACGCTCGCTGCCAGGCGCTTCACGTCCCACTCCCACGGTCCGGGCAGCGTCTCGTCGAAGTCGTTGACGTCGAACACCAAGTCGCGCTCCGGGGAGGCGAAGCCGCCGAAGTTCGAGAGGTGGGCGTCGCCGCAGAGCTGCGCCTGCAGGCCGGACCGGGGGGTGGAGGCGAGGTCGGCGGCCATCACATAGGCGGCCCCGCGAAAGAAGGCGAACGGGGAGGCCGCCATCCGCCCGTAGCGGATCGGCACCAGCTCCGGCACGCGCGAGGCGGCCTGCTCCTCCAGCAGCGCGATCGGGTCGAGGCGCTCGGCCCACGGCTCCCACTCGGCGTGGCGCGTGCGGGGCGCCTCCGCGCGTGCGGCTTTGCCCCGGGCGGCGTGCTCCTGCGGGGAGAGGTGCGGCACTTTCGGCTGGCCGCCCGCCCCGCTACGCCGCGGGCGGATGGATGCGGAGGCTGCGCTTTTGCCGGTGTCGGTGCTTGCCATCTCGGGCACGATTGCGCGCGACTGGGTGAGCCGGCCTCACTCCCTGTGGGTGAGCGCTATACTTTACAAAGTAAAGTACCTCGGTGCGCCGCGGCGCAGAGTCCAAGATGCGAGGATACGCGGATGGCAGAGATCGAGAACACCATCATCATCGGCTCCGGCCCCGCCGGGTACACCGCCGCGCTGTACACCGCGCGCGCCAACCTCCGGCCGCTGGTGATCGAGGGCTTCGCGTGGGGCGGCCTCTTGCAGCAGACCACCGACGTGGAGAACTACCCCGGCTTCCCAGAGGGGATCATGGGGCCCGAGCTGATGGGCCACCTACGCGCGCAGGCCGAGCGCTTCGGGGCGCGCCTGGAGACCGACGAGGCGGAGCGCGTGCAGCTCGCGGATGGATCAGATCCCGCCCACCCCGGCGTCCACAGCGTGTGGGTCGGCGACGTCGAGCACCGCGCCCGCACCGTGATCCTCGCGATGGGCGCCGAGCACAAGCGGCTCGGGGTGCCCGGCGAGGAGGAGCTGGGGGGCAAAGGGGTCTCCTACTGCGCCACCTGCGACGCCGCCTTCTTCAAGGGCGCCCCGACGCTGATCGTGGGTGGCGGAGACTCCGCCATGGAGGAGGCCGTGTTCCTGTCGAAGTTCGCCTCCAGGGTCACGATCGTGCACCGCCGCCCGGAGTTCCGGGCCTCGAAGATCATGCTCGAGCGGGCTCGCTCGCAACCGAACATCGACTTCCTGGTCCCCTACCGGGTGAGCGAGTTCGCGCCCGGCGAGAACGGCGCCCTCGGTCACGCCACGCTCGTCAACACCGAGACCGGCGACGAGCAGAACCTGATGGTCTCGGGAAGCTTCATCGCGATCGGCCACGAGCCGCAGTCGGAG
>JBOGYA010000184.1:0-5860 GCA_050696515.1 Solirubrobacteraceae bacterium | reverse complement strand
GACGCCGCCCATCGCGTCGATCAGCTGCGGGAAGTTTTCGAAGTTGACTTCGACCACGTGGTTGATGGGGATGCCGAGCCAGTGCTCGATCACCGACACCGACTCGGCCGGTCCGCCGAAGGCGTGGGCGGCGTTGATCTTCTGCAGGCCGTGGCCGGGGATTTCGACCACCGTGTCGCGCGGGATCGACAGGCGCGCCGCGTGCCCGCCGCCGGTGCGGATCAGCATGATCGTGTCCGAGCGCCCGAAGCCGGTCGTTTCGGCCCCCGGTTCCTTGCTGTTCTTCTGGCGGCGGTCGGAGCCGAGTACGAGGATGTTGGTGGCCGACGTCAGCGGGTAGCCGGCCGGAGCGAGCACGCCCGCGACATCGGATGGCAGCGAGGTGCGTTCGAAGTGCGAGCTCACGAGGAACAGCACGAGCGAGAGCAGCAGCCAGCCGCCGAGGAGCGCGAGCAGGCCTAGCACGGCGCGCTTGGGAGTGACCCGCCGCCAGCGGGACGGCTTCGCCTCGCTTCCAACTGCGCCTGGACTACGAGGCCGACGGGGCGTGCCGCCCGCGCCTTCTTGCAGCAGCCGCCCGCCTCCCTCCGGTCCATTCCCGCCCCCGCCCCCGGTGCGGGGGTGCAGCAGCGTGCGCCCGGCGCGGTAGCGCGTGTACTGCGGCTCGCCCGCGGGTTGGCGGGCTCCGGAGGCTCCGGTCTCCCGTGCGGGCGGTGGCGGGGGCGCAGGCGGGCGGCGCGGACGGCGTGGAGACGCGGGCGCCGGCTGGTCGCTTGAGTCTTTGTCTGCCGCCATCGATGCCTATATTGGCCGAATGCCGGCTAAGAGGGTGGCGCAGACGGCCGAAGGCCGGCGAGCCGGGCCCCTCTTCTTTGGTCAGGACGCGCAAGTTGGGCGGGCGCCTGCAGGTGGGCGGCTCGTGGTGTGCCCCACGCCGATCGGCAACCTCGAGGACGTGACGCTGCGCGTGCTGCGCACCCTGCGCGAGGCCGACGTGCTCGCCTGCGAGGACACGCGCCACACGCGCGTGCTGCTGCACCGCTACGAGATCGAGCCGCGCGAGGTGGTCAGCTGCCACGAGCACAACGAACGCACGCGCTCCGCGGGCCTGGTGGAGCGGATGCGCGCGGGGGCGACGGTGGCGCTGGTCAGCGACGCGGGGATGCCGGTGGTGTCGGACCCGGGTTTCGTGTTGGTGCGCGAGTGCCTGGCGGCCGGCGTCCCCGTGGAGGTGCTGCCGGGGCCCAGCGCGGTGCCGGTCGCCCTGGTCGCCTCCGGGCTGCCCTCGGCCCACTGGTGCTTCGTCGGCTTTCTGCCCCGCAAGCGCGGTCAGCGCGAACGCCTGCTTGCAGAGGCCACCGAGACGCTCGTGGCCTTCGAATCCCCCCGACGGCTGCCCGCCACGCTCGAGCTGCTCGCGCAGGCCGACCCGCAGCGCCGCGTGGCGGTGTGCCGCGAGCTGACCAAGCTCCACGAGGAAGTCGCGCGCGGGACCGCTGCCACCCTGGCGGAGCGCTACCGCGAGCGCCCGCCCAGGGGAGAGGTCGTGCTGGTGGTGGGACCCCGCGAGCAGCACTCGGCCCCCGGGAGCGGGCCGGGCTGAAACGTCGAGGGGAGCCAGTAGCCTGGGCGGGCATGCCGTCCTTTTACGTAACGACGCCGATCTACTACGTGAACGCGGCCCCACACCTCGGGCACGCGTACACGACGATCGCCGCCGACGTGCTGGCGCGCCACCACCGCCAGCGCGGGGAGGAGGTGTTCTTCTTGACCGGCACCGACGAGCACGGGGAGCCGGTCGCCGACGCCGCCCACGCCCTCGGCATCGAGCCTCAGGAGCTCGCGGACCGCAACGCGGAGCGCTTCCGCGCGCTGGCGCCGCGCCTGGGGGCGACCAACGACTTCTTCATCCGCACCACCGACCCCGAGCACATGGCGAAGGTGCAGGAGGTCCTCACGCGCGTGCGCGAGCACGGGTTCGTGTACGAGGGGACCTACGAAGGGTGGTACTGCCCTCGGTGCGCGGACTTCAAGGCGGACAACGAGATCGAGGAGGGCAACCGCTGCCCGATCCACCACGTCGAGCTGGTGCGCGAACAGGAGGACAACTACTTCTTCAAGCTCTCCGCCTTCCAGGAACGGCTGGAGCACCTGTACGCCGAGCGCGAGGACTTCGTCGCGCCGCGCAGCCGCTACAACGAGGCGCTGTCGTTCATCCGCTCGGGCCTGCGCGACGTGCCGCTCACGCGCCACAAGCTCACGTGGGGGGTGCCGGTGCCGTGGGACTCGGAGCACGTGTTCTACGTGTGGTTCGACGCGCTGCTCAACTACTACACGGCGCTCACGTATGCGCCCGTGCCAGCGGGCGGAGCGGACGCGGCGGCTGATTCGAATCCCGCCCCCCCCAATCCCGCCCCCGCTACTGACGCGCGCACCGACCTCGTGTCTACCTTCTGGCCGGCCGACTACCACCTGATCGCAAAGGACATCCTGCGCTTCCACGCGGTGTACTGGCCGGCGCTGCTGATGGCCGCCGAGCTGGAGCTGCCCCGCCGGATGTTCGTGCACGGGTACCTGCTGATGGAGGGCGAGAAGATGAGCAAGTCGCTGGGCAACGTGCTCGACCCGTTCACGGTGATCGAGCGCTTCGGGGCCGACGCGCTGCGCTTCTACCTGCTGCGCGACGTCCCCTTCGGCCAGGACGGCTCGGTGTCCACGACCGCCTTCGAGCAGCGCTACGAGAGCGAGCTCGCCAACGAGTACGGCAACCTCGCGAGCCGCACGCTCGCAATGGTGCGCCGCTACCGCGACGGGGTGCTGCCCGCGGCGCAGCTCGACGGCGAGCTGGCGGGCGACTTCGAGGGCCTCGCCGAGGAGGTGTGCGCCCTGCTCGACCGCGCGGAGCTGACGCAGGCGCTCGACGCGATCTGGCAGCGGGTGCGGCGGCTGAACCGCTACGTGGAGGAGCGCGCGCCGTGGACGCTCGCGAAGGACGAGCAGCGGGCGGGGGAGCTGGATGGAGTGCTCGCTTCGCTCGCCGCGGGCGTTCGCGTGGTGAGCGTGCTGCTTGTGCCCTATTTGCCGGCGAGCACGGAGCGGCTGCTGGGTGCGCTCGGGGTGGAGGACCGCACGCTCGCCGCCGCCCGCCTGGAGGCGGGCTTCCTCGCGCAGGCCGGTTGCGTGGGTGAGCTCGAACCCCTGTTCCCCAAGCCGTAGCGTGACTCCTTAAAGTGACTACTCTAAAAAGCAGTACTCTAAAAAGCAGTACTCTGAAAAGCAGTACCAATGAGCACTCAGATCACGGAAAGCCCCACGCAGGACTCGTCTGGGACCCTTTTCTACCTGGGGGAGCCCGCGTTTCGAACGCACCACTGGAGTTCCGAAGGGTTGGTCTTCCTCCAGGCCGAGGAGCTAGACTTGGTCGCTTCGGCTACTTCCATCGAGGACGCCGCCGAGAAGCTCGGAAACATGATTCTCGACCTCGTCGCCTTCCTGGTCGAGGAGGTCGACGATCCAAGCGACTCAGAGGTCGAAACTGTCAGGCTCATCACAGAGCGGATCGGCCCTCCCGCGCTCAAGTTCCAGCGGGAGCTTCACCGTGCCGACCTGCTCCGGCGGTTGCGGACTCAATTCCGATCCTCCATCGATTGGAAGGTAGGCCCGCTATCGACACCGTCAAGATATGTGCATGCCTTGAGCGGCTAGCCGACCAGCGGTCCGGGCAGAGGAAGAGCCGCTCAGCGAAGGGCGATCATCGGATCTACCGCATCAAGGTCAGATCGGCTCAGGGGACGAGCGAGACCCTCAACATCCTGATCGACACCGGCCACAAGCGCCAGCCCGAGCCGGTGCTGGAGCGGATCGCGGATCAGCTTCGCGTCTCTCGGGACCAGCTGGACGAGGTCGCGGCACGCTGGAGCAAGGAGGACTTCCTGGCGCACTGTGCGAAGCTCGACGCGGCGGACCTCAAGCCTCCGAGCATGAGGGTGGGAGCGCCGGGAGCAGCGCCACCACGCGCCCGACGATGATCGACAGCCACACCCACCTCGACCTATGCGAGCCCCCCAACACCGAGCTCGTTACGGCGGCCGAGCGCGCGGGCGTGACGCGCATCCTCACGGTGGGCACCGACGGGGCCTCCTGCCGGGCGGCGCTGGCGGCGGCGGAGGCGTTCCCGCAGGTGTACGCGGCAATCGGCCGCCACCCCAACTACGCGACCGGCTTCGACGACGCCGACCTCGCGGAGCTGCGCGCGCTCGCCGCGCACCCGCGGTGCCTGGCGATCGGGGAGACGGGGCTCGACTACTACCGCGACTACGCCCCCCGCGCCGATCAGGAGCGCGCGTTCTCCGCGCAGATCGCCCTCGCGCGCGAGGTGGGCAAGCCGCTGGTGATCCACACGCGCGCCGCCGAGCGGGACACGCTCGCGCGGCTCGCCGCCGAGGCGTGGGGGGTGAGCGTGGTGATGCACTGCTTCTCGTTGCCCGCGCACCTCGACGAGTGCCTGCAGCGCGGTTACGCGATCTCATGCGCGGGCAACGTGACATACAAAAGCGCCGCCGACCTCGCGGCGGCCGCGCGGAGGGTGCCCGACGAGCGCCTGCTGGTGGAGACCGACGCCCCCTACCTGACCCCTCAGCCGGTGCGCAAGCACCCCAACCAGCCCGCCTTCGTGGCGCACACCCTCGCCTTCCTCGCGGAGCTGCGCGGGGTCTCGGTGGACCAGTTGGGCGCCGTTGTGGAGGGGACTGCGGCGCGCGTCTTCGGATGGTGAGGGGCGCGGGGCGGCGTGGCAGGGAGTTGGGCCAGAACTTCCTGCGCGACCCCAACATCCTTGGGGTGATCGGGCGGGCGAGCGAGCTGGCGACGCGGGACGTGGTGTTGGAGGTCGGCGGCGGCGAGGGAGTCCTCTCTGGCTATCTGGCGCCCAGGGTCCGGTGGGTGCACGTGGTGGAGGTGGACGAACGGCTGTGCTCGGTGTTGGAGGAGCGCCTGGCCGAGTTCGAGAATGTGATGATTTGGCGGGGGGACGCAATGCGAGTGGATTTGGCTTCAATGGAGCCGGTCCCGACCAAGGTGGTGGCCAACCTGCCGTACGGGATCGCCGCCGGAGTGGTGCTGCGCACGATCGAGGAGTTGCCTGACGTGCGGATGTGGATGGTGATGATGCAGCGCGAGGTGGGGGAGCGGCTGGCGGCGGGGCCTGGCAGCGGGGTCTACGGTGTGAGCTCGGTGTTGGCACAGTTGGCGGGCGAGGTGAGGGTTGTGCGGGCAATTCCCAGAACCGTGTTCCAGCCTGTGCCCAACGTGGATTCGGTGCTGCTCGAGATCGTGCGTACCGACAGCGCGGCGACGCCTGCGGTGCGCCGGCTGGTGGGTGCGGCGTTCGCCCACCGTCGCAAGGCGCTTGCGCGCTCACTGACGCTTGCCGGGGTGGGACCCGAACGCGAGGAGATCCGCGCAGCACTGGTCGAGCTGGGCCATCCCGCGGATGTGCGTGCCGAGCGTTTGGCCCCGCGGGAGTTCGTGGCGCTCGCGGAGGCGTTGGGTCTGTGAGCACATTGCCCTTGCGGGCGCTCGCTCCCGCAAAGATCAACCTCGGCCTGTTCCTCGGCCCCGGGCGCGCGGACGGCCGGCACGAGCTCGTCACGGTGATGCAGTCGATCTCGCTCGCCGACGAGCTCACTCTGCGCGAGGCCCCCCCGGGGAGCGCCCGCGACAAGGTGCACTGTCCGGGGGTGCCGGGCGCGCCCGAGGAGAACCTGGCCGCGCGCGCGCTCGCGGCATTCCGCGCGGCCACCGGCTGGGACGCCCCACCGCTGGAGTTGAGAATTCATAAGCGCGTGCCCGTTGCCGCCGG
>JBOGYA010000183.1:0-5867 GCA_050696515.1 Solirubrobacteraceae bacterium | reverse complement strand
GGCTTCTACGGCGCGCGCACGGTGGTCGCCAGGGAAACGGCGGCGCTCACAGCGGCCCTCGCACGGCTGCCCGCTCTGGGCTACAAGCTCGGCGGCTGACCTCGCCGCCGCGGCGTCCACGCTCCCACGACCACGACCAACGCCGCCCAGGGCAGGTCCTCGGGATTCCGGTGAAGCTACGCTCCCCCGCCGCTTTCGTGGTGCACTTCGCCGCCACCGCTGTGCGACGGGGAGGTCTGCTTCGGCACGGAGCTCGATGGGCTGGGTGTCGAAGGTTCGCTGGGTGCCGGCGCGGAGCTGGAGGGGGAGGTCGGCGTCACGGCGCTCGACGGGGTGCTCGACACGGGGCTCCCGGCCGTACCCGAGGCAACCGCCGGGTGGGACTTCGGTTTGCTGCGCAGCGGGGGCAACGTGGCGATGGCGCGCAGCGCGGGTACCACGGGGATCGATTCGCCGGTAGCGGAGACGCGCGGAGCGAGCGCCGACGGCGAGCGGTGGCCACGCCCGCCGCCCTTGGCCGCCGAACCGATGGCAAAGCCAGCCCCCAGGCCGGCAGCGACGACCACGGCCACCAGCGCCAACGTCCGCCGGGAGCCCGCGACTCGCCCCCCGGGCTCCTCGCGTCCACGCAGCTCGCCCGAATGCGCGCTCATCGGAGCCTTGCCGCCCCCTCCTGCGTTCGATCGAGAGCCGCTTGCGCTTCGCTCTGCTCGCCCCGCTCGGCGAGCAGCCGCGCGAGGTTGCTCGCGCCCTTGCGATTGCCACGCTCGTCGGCCCTGCGGTAGGCGGCCTCTGCGCCGGCCGCGTCGCCCCGCTGCTCGAGCAGAAAGCCGAGGTTGACGGCGCCCCCGGGGCTGCCGCGTTCGTCGGCGCGTCGGTAGGCGTCCTCGGCGTCCCGCAGGTCGCCGCGGTGGCGGAGCAGCTGCCCAAGGTTGAATGCGCCCCGCTGGCTGCCGCGCTCGTCGGCGCGTCGGTAGGCGTCCTCCGCCCCGGGCAGATCCCCGGCGTGCGCCAGGAGGACGCCGGTGTTGTAGGCGCTTGTGGCGGACAGCCGCCTGTCCTCCGAGCGCTCCGCGCGGGCCAGCAGCTCCAGCGCCAGCCCGGTGTCGCTCGCGTCGAATGCGGCGCTCGCCATCTGAAAGCAGTCCTGCGGCTCGGCGACCGCGAGGATCTGCGCCAGCGCCCGCGCCTCCACGCCGGGCCACTCCTTCGAGGCCACCTCGACCGCGAGATCGTAGGGTTCGTAACCGCCGTCCCCGTCGGCCGATCTGCGCAGCAGGGCTATCTCGGTGTTCGGCAGCGGCTCGCGCGCCCACCGCAGGCCGGCGGCGAAGAGATCGTCGCTGGGGTCGAGGTCTTCCGGGAGGTAGTGGCGGTACAGCGACTCCAGCCGCGCAACGCTCAGCGGCCGCTGCGCGCCGGCTCGGCGCCAGTCGATCGCTGCCCTAATCACCGCGAAGCCCTCGCGACACTGCTCGTGGGAGCGCGTGAGCCGGTCGCGGAGCTCGCCGATGGCGACCATGCGGCGGGCGAGGCCGACCTGCTCGATCTCGGCGGCCAGGGCGCGACCGTACGCCTGCTCGGCCGCCGACAGCTCGTCCTTGGTGAGCTTGACTGGGACCTCGATGCACGCCGCGAGGCTCCTGAGCTGCGCGATCGGGTCAAGGAGCTGGTCGGCGCGGCTCCTGGTGCCCCGTCCTCCCTCGGTCGCCAGCAGCCCCACGGGGCGGTCGCACCTCAGGTTGCGCAGCGCGCCCTCGTGCAGTCCCCCGGCGTCGGCCGAAGCGTAACGCTCGATGTCGTCGAGCCACACCACTAGCGGCGTCCAGCTCGCCGGCAGCGTGCCGGGCCGCAACAGGATCTCGACGCTCGCGCCGTCCTTGGGCACCACCAGCCAGGCATCGCTCAACCCATTCTCCCGGAGAGCCTGGAAGGCGGCGCGCGTCTTCCCGGACTTCGTCTCTCCGGAGAGCATCACCAGCCGCGGCCCCTCACCCGCCAGGGCGGCGGTCACGGCGTCGCGCAGGCGCCGTTCGAAATCCCTGTGGATGTAGCGCCACGTGAGCCCCTCGGGCAGCACCTCGGCGTCGACGCCGTACTCGATCGCGCGCGCTTCCGCCGCGCGACAGGCGTTACCCGCGAGCAGCTCAGTTAGTTCCCTCGCCTCGGCCGCCCGGTAGCCCTGCCAGGCCAGCAGCGCGTCCACCGCGGCGAAGATGGCGGCGATGGCCGAGGGTATGAACGCCCATGAGCGTCCGGAGATGCCGAAAGCGGCGAACCCCACGGCCGCGACCGTCGCCCCCAGCGCTCGCCGCGATGCGCTCAAGACCTCGCGTAGACGACCGTAATGCTCAGGGTTGTCCCGACGGTCGAACCTCATGTCAGAACAATATCCAGATGCGGCACACTCGGCTGGGGTCGCACTCTGGATTAGTTGCGCTACCGTGAACAATGGATCGCGTCGGCGGCGGCGCGATCAGGAGACCACAGTGAGCTCCTTCGGCAGCCCGTTCAACACCTCGTGCCCGTCCTCGGTCACGACGAGGAGGTCCTCGATCCGCACGCCGTAGCGTCCGGGGACGTAGACGCCGGGCTCGACGGTGACGACGTTGCCGGCGCGTAGCGGCTGCTCGCCGACGGTGCGCGAGAGGCGGGGGGACTCGTGGACCTCCATGCCCACGCCGTGGCCGAGGCCGTGGCCGAAGCGCTCGCCATGGCCGGCCCGCTCGATCACCTCGCGCGCGACCGCGTCGACCGCTTTTCCCGTGGGACCCGCACGCACCGCGGCGAGGCCGGCGAGCTGGGCGGCAAGCACGACTTCGTAGACCTCGCGGGCCTCGGGTGCCAGCCCCTCGCCCGTGGCGTAGGTGCGGGTGCAGTCCGAGCAGTAGCCCTCGTGCTCGGCGCCCCAGTCGATGATCAGCAGGGTGTTCGGCGCGATCGGCTGCGCGCGGGGCTCGGCGTGGGGCAGCGCGGAGTGGGGCCCGGCGGCGACGATCGACGGGAAGCTCGGTGCACGGGCGCCGAGGCGGCGCATGCGCAGCTCCAGCTCGATCGCGACCTCACGCTCGGTGCGGCCGACGAGCCTGCCTTCGAGCACCCCGCGCAGCGCCTCGTCGGCGAGCTCGGCGGCAGCGCGGATGCGGGCAAGCTCCGCGGGCTCCTTGACCTCGCGCAGCCCCTCCACCAAACCCCCGCAGGGGACGAGCTCCCACTCCTCGCCCAGCAGCTCGCGCAAGCGGTCGTGCTGCTTGACGGTGAGCGCGCCCTCTTCGAAGCCGAGGCGCCCCGCGCCCCGCGCTTCCGCGAGCTCCTCGGCGGCGACCTCGAACAGGTCGCGGGGGACGATCCGCCGCTCGAACGGCACGGGGACCTGCGCGGCGGACTGGGTGTCGTAGCGGAAGTCCGTGAGGAACCGCTGGGCACGGTCCCCACGGGCGTCGATCAGGGCAAGGCCGTTGGTGCCGGTGAAGCCGGTGAGGTAGCGCAGGTTGACGAGGTGCGCGACGAGCAGCCGATCGACCTCGCGCGCGCGCAGCAGCGCGGCGAGACGCAGCGTGCGGGCGACCTCGGGGGCAGAGCCGGATGTAGAGCTCACTCGCTGACCCGCGACGCCCGGCACTTCACGCCCCCGCTCCGTCGAGCGCGGCGCGCAGGCGCTCGAGCGCCAGGCGGTACCCCTCGACCCCCTGCCCGCAGACGGAGGCGACGCAGAGGTCCTCGATCACCGACACCCGCCGCCAGGGCTCGCGCGCCTTGACGTCGGAGAGGTGGACCTCGACGGCGGGCAGCGCGGCGATCTCCAGCGCGTCGTGGATCGCCCAGGCGTAGTGGGTCCAGGCGCCAGGGTTGATGAGGATCCCGTCGGCGTCCTCGCGCAGCAGATGGAGGCGCTCGACGAGCTCGCGCTCGGAGTTGGTTTGGAAAAAACGCGCGCGCAGACCGAGCTCGGCGGCGAACCCATCGACGCGGAGCTCGAGCTCGGAGAGAGTGAGCGTGCCGTAGAGGGCGGGGTCGCGGTGGCCGAGCATGTCGAGGTTGACCCCGTGCATGACCTCGATGCGGTAGGAGGCGTCGGTCATCGGTAGCAGAGCCTACCCCTCGCCCAAACGGCGCACGTTGCAGCTGGGGAGCCGACCCGCTGCACCCACCAGAATGCGCGGTGGCAAGGCCGCTGAGGAGAACCGCTCCTAGGGTCACCCGCCTACACAGCTACGGTATGAGCATGTCGCTGGAGCACCGCCTGCAGATCCTGCTCGACGACGAGCGCCATCAGCGCATATCGGCGGTCGCACGAGAGCGAGGCGTCTCGGTGGCGGCCGTGGTCCGGGAGGCGATCGATCGCGGGGTGACGAATCCCGATGCGCAACGCCGAGCCGCCGCGCGCCGGCTCCTGGAGGCCTCCGACATGCCTGTTCCCGAGCCCTCGGAGTTGCGCGCCGAGCTCGATGCGCTGCACGACCGCCACGCATGATCGTACCCGAACTGACACACGTCAAGCCCGACAGCACGGGAGTTGCAGCGCTTCTGGGCGAGTGAGCCCATTGCTTCTCCGGAATGGGTTTGCTCGTTCCAATTTTCGCAAAATGCGGGGGGATTCATAAACGCTCATTGACACGGCCCATTCCATTGTTTAGCGTGCCCCCGTGGGCGCTTCCCCCCTCTGGATTCGACTGTCCACGAGTTCCCTGATAGATCGAATAGGAGCGAGGTGCGGCTGTGTTGCAAGCGCGTTGGCGTAGGTCTGCGGGTCAGAGTCGGTCACGGGATCGCCTGCCGGCCCGCGTAATCGCAATGAGGAGCCTATGCATGATGGCCTCGTTGCTTGTGCTGGCTCTGGTCATGGCGCCCGCGAGCGCCCTGGCCGAACCGCTCTGCACGGACACATGGACCGGTCCCAGCGAAGGGACTTGGCAGACCACCTCGGATTGGTCTACCGGAAGCGTGCCCGCGCCTTCCGACGTCGCGTGCATCGGCGCTGGCAAGACGGTCAGCGTCACTGAAGGCACCGACGCGACTGGCGTGCTTGCAGATGAAGGGGCACTCGTCATCACCGGCGGATCCATAGAACTCGCGAGCGCCCTGGAAGCATCGAGCGTGAAGGAGCTGACGATCGAAGGCGGTACTCTGACGGGTGTGGCGACATTGGATGTGACCAGCTCGCTCTCGTGGTCCAGCGGGACCATGTCTGGGCCGGGCTCCACAGTCTTGAAGCCGGGGGTCTCGGCCTCGCTCAGCACCGAATCCAATAAGTTCCTGGCAACACGGTCCCTCGTCAACGAAGGCACGCTGACATTCTCCCAAGGCGAGATCTGGATGTCTGAAGGTGCCAAGATCAGGAATGAGGCGGTGCTCAAGGCCAACTCGGAATCGAGTATCGGATCCGGTGGCAGTGAATCCTCGATCGTCAACACGGGCACTGTGGAGAAGACAGCCGGGACGGGCGGAACAACGATCGAACCCAACTTCGAAAACCTGGGGGCCGTCGATGCCGGCAGCGGACATCTCGTGTTTGCGGGTGGAAACGTAACACTGGCGTCCAGCAGCGTCCTGGAAGGCGCGATCACTATGACTAGCGACACCGTCACGGGAGGCAGCTTCCTTGCGCAGAACGCCGCAGTGACATTGCCGACTGGCTCTTCGCTCAATATCAGCGGCGGCAGCACTGCCACGATCGGGAGCTTCACCCTGAGTGGCGGGACTGTAGCTGGTGCGGGGACCCTTGACGTGTCTGGCTCGTTTTCATGGACCCGTGGCATCATGTCGGGATCGGGGACAACAGTTCTGGCATCGGGTGTTTCGGGGTCGCTTATCACCAAAGAAGACTATTTCCTGTCGGGTGAACGTACACTGGTCAATGATGGGAC
>JBOGYA010000182.1:0-5867 GCA_050696515.1 Solirubrobacteraceae bacterium | reverse complement strand
GTGGGCGCCGTGGTGCATCGCCTCCTCACCCAGCCCGCGCTGCGCGCGCGCACGCTAGCGCAGCTCGCCGCGCTGGCCGCCGACCCCGCCTACGCCGGCCTCAACCTCGACCTCGAGAACGACGGTGCCGCCGACCGCCCCGCGCTCAGCCTGTTCGTCGCCGCGCTCGCCGCGCGCCTGCACGCCGAGCAGCGCAGGCTGGCCGTCGACGTTGTGGGCGTGACGCACGAATCGACCCCCCGCCCCGCCGCCGGCTTCTACAACTACCGCGCGCTCTCCGCCAACGCGGACACGGTGTTCGTGATGGCCTGGGGCGTTCACTGGGCAAGCTCCGCCCCGGGCCCGATCGCGCCGCTGGCCTACGTGCGGGGCGTCGCCCGCTACGTGGCCTCGCTGCCCTACGCGCGGCGCTTCGTGCTCGGGGTACCGATGTACGGGCTGGATTGGCCACTCCCCGGTGGGCGCCCCGGCCGTGCCGTCGCGCTGCAGTACACGGGCGTCCTCGCGCTCGCCAGCTCCGTGGGGGCCACCCCCGCGCGCGCCCCCGTCTCGGGGGAGATGACCTTCGCCTACACCCGCGCGGGCGTACCCCACCGCGTGTGGTATCTGGACGCGCACGCGATCCTTGCGCGCATCGCGCTCGCCCGCGACTACGGCCTCCCCGCGGGGGTGTGGCGGCTGGGGGAAGAGGACCAGGCGCTGTGGTCCTCGCCGCTGGCCTGATATCGGGCGCGCTCGGGTCTTCGCCGCTGGTGACGCGGGCGACAATTCGGGCCGGAGAAGGGCGATGCATTACAATGCATGCATGCGCACGACTGTAGAGCTGTCCGATCCCGTATACAGGCGCCTCAAGTCGACAGCCGTACGGCGCGGCATCCGCGGCTTCTCCCCGATCGTCGAGGAGGCGCTGACCGAGTACTTCCAGTCGGAGCGGGAGCGCCAGCGACTCGCTGACAGGATCCGAGCGGCCGAGGGCGCGTGGAGCGAAATGGACGTCGAGCAGTGGGAGCGCGAACGCAAAGAGGCTTGGGCGACTTGGAAATTGCCCCCGTCCTAGACTCCGATGTGCTGATTGACTACCTGCGCCGGTCGGGGCCTGGCTGGGAGCTCGTGCGACGTGTCCGCGAGAGTCTCGCTTTCAGGGTCACCGCTGTGACCGCCTTCGAGCTGGCGCTGGGCAGAGACTATGAGCACGACCCCGAGCACGCCGATGCGCTGCTGGCTGCACCGTGCCTGATGCTGACGCGCGAGGCGGCCCTCCGCGGCGGTGACGTGCTGCGTCGTCTGCGCGCCGCCGGGGCAGGCATCGACATACGCGATGCGATGCAAGCCGGCATCTGCCTGGAGGCTGACGCGCCGCTCGTGACCCGCAACGTTCGCCACTTCGCCCGTATACCCGGGCTTGAAGTCACCGAGCCTGGGCGCTGGCTGGCCTGAACGCGCGGTCGCGGGGCATGGAGGCCCCGCGCTCACATGCGGCGAACTCCGCACGTACCCGCGCGGATGATCCCCCCGACAAACTCCTCTTACCCCGCCCGCATCGGACCGGCGGCGGGCGCCTACTTGATAAACAGCATCTCCGCGTACTTCGGCAGCGGCCACAGGTCGTCGGGCACGAGGCCCTCCAGGCGGTCGGCGACCTCGCGCACGTCTTCCATCGCGGGGACGACCGTGTCGCGCATGTAGGCGGCCCACTTCGGCGCCGAGGAGTCCGGCTGGTTGTCCGCGAGGTTCGCGTCCTCGAGCTGCACCAGCGCGAAGTGCAGCTCCTTCACCAGCGGCTCCACCTCGCCGATCAGCTCTTGCAGGCCGGTGGCCTTCAGTTCGTTGAGGTAGCGCACCGCCGCGGGCAGCAGCATCGTGCGCGCGATCGATGCCGCCGTCTCGGCCTCGATGTTGAGCTTCACCGCGTACTGCTCGGTGAACACCTCCTCGCGCGACTCCAGCTCGCGCTTGGAGAGCACTTTGTACTTCTTGAACAGCGCCACAGTGCCCTTCTCGGTCAGCCACGGCAGCGCGTCGGGGGTGGAGCGCAGGTTAAAGAGGCCGCGCTTCTCGGCCTCCTTGTGCCACGACTCGGCGTAGTTGTCGCCGCCGAACACGATTTGCTTGTTGGCCGCGTAGCTCTCCTTGACGACTTTGGTGAGCGCCTTCTCGAGGTTGGCGCCCGAGCCTTTCAGCGCCGTCTGCAGCTTGCCCGCGAGGTCGTCGATCGCCTCCGCCACGATCGTGTTGAGCACCGTGTTGGGCAGCGCGAGGGACTGGGAGGAGCCGAGCGCGCGGAACTCGAACTTGTTGCCCGTGAACGCGAACGGGGACGTGCGGTTGCGGTCGCCGCCGTGCAGCGGCAGCGGCGGCAGCACCGGCGTGCCGAGGCCGAGGAACGAGCCGGGCTTGGAGGTCTGCGCCTTGCCCGCCTCGATCGCGCCGAACACCCGCTCGAGCTCTGAGCCCAGGAAGATCGAGATGATCGCCGGCGGCGCCTCGTTGGCGCCCAGGCGGTGGTCCTGGCCGGGGCTCGCGATCGACGCCCGCAGTAGCGCCTGGTGGACGTTCACCGCCTGGATGACCGCCGCGCAGAAGAACAGGAACTGCAGGTTCTCGTGCGGCGTGTCCCCGGGGTCGAGCAGGTTCATGCCGGTGTTCGTCCCCATCGACCAGTTGTTGTGCTTGCCCGAGCCGTTGACGCCCGCGAACGGCTTCTCGTGCAGCAGGCACACGAGGCCGTAGCGGCGCGCCACGTTCTGCATCACCTGCATCGTCAACTGCTGGTGGTCGGAGCCCACGTTCGAGTTCTCGAAGATCGGCGCCAGCTCGTACTGGTTCGGCGCCACCTCGTTGTGGCGCGTCTTCACCGGCACCCCCAGCTTCGCCAGCTCGCGCTCGGTCTCCATCATGCACGCCAGGATCCGCTCCGGGATCGAGCCGAAGTAGTGGTCGTCGAGCTCGTGGCCCTTCGGCGGCTTCGCGCCGAACAGCGTGCGCCCCGTCGTCAGCAGGTCGGGGCGCTCGAAGTAGTACTGCTCGTCGATCAGGAAGTACTCCTGCTCCGGGCCCACCGTCGTGAACACCCGCTGCGCGTCGCCGACGCCCAGCAGCTTCAGCGCCCGGACGGCCGCCCCCGAGAGCGCGTCCATCGAGCGCAGCAGCGGGATCTTGTGGTCGAGCGCCTCGCCCGTCCACGACGTGAACGCCGTGGGGATGCACAGCAGCGCCCCGTTCGGGTTCTCCAGGATGAACGCGGGCGAGGTCGGGTCCCACGCGGTGTAGCCCCGCGCCTCGAACGTCGCGCGGATGCCGCCGGTCGGAAACGACGAGGCGTCCGGCTCGCCCTGGATCAGCTCCTTGCCGGAGAACTCCGCGATCGCCGTTCCGTCTCCCACTGGGCCGTAGAAGGAGTCGTGCTTCTCCGCCGTCGACCCGGTCAAGGGCTGGAACCAGTGCGTGTAGTGGGTCGCTCCCCGCTCCAGCGCCCAGTCCTTCATCGCCTGCGCCACCGCGTCCGCCAGCGAGGTGTCCAGCGCCTCGCCGCGCTCCAGCGTCCGCTTCAGCGCCTTGTACACGTCCTTCGGTAGGCGCTGGCGCTGGACCACCGGGCTAAACACGTTCGACGCGAACACCTGGTTGCCGGGGAGAGTCAGGTCGAGCGAGCCGAGCGCCGTGCCGTTGGCGCTCCACTGTGCGGCTGTGACGTTCTGCTGGCGTGTCCTGGGCATGGGGGGCTTCTACTCCTCCTCGTCGCGTCTTTAGTGTGCGGTGGCCGGTCCTGCGCAGGCCCGCTCCGCCGGAGTCGGACCGACCACGCATCGTAGACCGAACCGCGCCTACCGGCATCGCCCCCTGGAGAAATCCTGCGTGCGATCTTTCGACAGGGGGCCAATTCGTGGTGCCCGGGCTGCCCGTGAAGAGTCCGACGGCGCCCGCCCCGATAGGGGTTTCTTTGGGGATCGTCCACGCGGGTCAGTGTGGCCGCCGAGCGCGTGGGCGCGGGGCCTCCCTGCCCCGCGGCGGGGGTTGTGTTCCTTTTTTGCGGGCCTATGCCACTCGATTCTCTTTGAGTTTGGCGGCCTATGCCAGCCGGCGCCCGGCTCTTCTCACGGCCATATGCCAACTGGTGGGTGCTACCGAGACACCTACCCTTCCGGCGGCACGTACGGCCCCGGGACCACCTTGCCCGTCACCGGGTCTACGTGAGTTTTCGGCGGGCGGCCCGCGACATACACCGCGAAGCTCCCTGTCGGCGGCGAGCCGTCTGCGAGCTGCGCCTGCGCCCTGCCGTTCAGGCCCGCGTACACCCGGTAGGAGACCCGGTGCAGCCCCGGCTTGACCGGGGACACGTGCCACACGAAGCTGCGTGTCGCTCCCGGCGCCAGCGGGCCGAGCGCCCAGATGTTGTAGTTGGCGGTGGTCCCGCTCCCCGGCGGGTCCACCTGCACCGTTTCCACCGGCGGGTTGGCGATCCGCCCCGGCCCTTCGTCCACGACCCACACCGGACGCCGGCGGCTGGCCAGGTTTGGGTAGTTGCTGAGGTAAGAGAACGACGTCACCGCCACCGTCACGTTGGGGAGCGTCCGGGCTCCGGTGTTGCGGATGGCGAGCACCAGCCGCGTCGGCCGCGCGACCGCCTGGCGCAACGGGAAGCTCGCTCGCGCGAGGAGCACCGTGAAGTTGCCCTTCGGTTCGCTCGCGTCCTGGTGGCGCGATTCCCCGCAGCCGGCCGCCAGCGCGCCCGCCAGCGCTCCGCAGACGCCGAGCAACACTACGATAGGCACGCGACTCCCCCTCACAGCGTGGCCACGATACCAGTGGCCGGAGCGGCCCGCCGCGTTCCGGCCGCCGCGCGGGACGAGCACGCGGGGAGCAGGCCCGTGCAAAATTGTGCCATAGGGGTGGCGCGCCGCCACCACATCGCGTAGAGTTCTGGTACCGGCGTGCGTGCGCCGGCCACATCCACCCGAGGAGGGGTAGGTAGCTCAAATGGTTCGCAGTGCCGCCGAGCGGGCGTTCCTCCCGACGAGGAACTTCATCGAGGAAGTGGGCGACATGATGATCCTGACGGGCAGGACCATCTCCTCGGCCTTGCGTCCCCCTTACCCCTACGGGGGGGAGTTCGTCTCGCAGTTCCTCTTCGCCCTGCGTCTCTGCTGGTTCCCGCTGCTGATCTCCACCGTCTGCCTCTGCTACGCCGCCCCTGGCCTGCAGGCGGCGAACTTCCTTTCGCTGTTCGGCGCGCTGGACCGCCTCGGTGGGATCTTCGTGCTCGCCGCGATCCGCGAGATCGGCCCCAACGTCACCGCGATCGTGCTCGCCGGCGTCGCCGGCACCGCGATCACCGCCGACCTCGGGGCGCGCAAGATCCGCGAGGAGCTCGACGCGCTGCAGGTGCTCGGCGTGGACCCCGTCAAGAACCTCGTCGTTCCCCGCTTCCTCGCCCTGATGCTCGTCACCGGGCTGTTCAACATCTACGCGATCCTGTTCGGCCTCTTCGGCGGGGTCCTCGCGGAGCTCGTCAACGGGCAGCCGCTCGGTCCCTTTTGGAACAACCTCTTCAACAACGCCTCCACCACCGACCTGTGGGGCTCCGCGCTGAAGACCGTGCTGTTCGGCGCGATCATCTCGATCGTCTGCTGCTACAAGGGCATGACCGCCTCCGGCGGGGCCGAGGGCGTGGGGCGCGCCGTCAACCAGGCGGTCGTCGTCGCGTTCCTCGCGATCTTCGCCTTCGACTACGTCTTCACGCAGACTCTCCTGGCAACCCACCCACAGATCCTCCAGATCAAATGACCCTTCCGACGGCGTCTCGCCGCCCCTGGCGGCGTCCTCGATCGCTCGTGTGCAGAGCACACTTCGCTCACTGCGTCCTTGCC
>JBOGYA010000181.1:0-5918 GCA_050696515.1 Solirubrobacteraceae bacterium | reverse complement strand
GGCGAACGCCCGGTATGCAGGTGGTGAGTGAAGATCGCAACCACTCCGGCCTCGCCATGGGGACTCTGGCGGGGACCGTACACATTGCCCAGTCGACACACTGCGTGCGGAATGCCCGACGCTGCCGACCACGTCTTGATGTATGCCTCTCCGGCCCACTTGGAGGCGCCGTAGGGAGCCAGTGGAGCCGGAATGCGATCCTCGGGCGTCGGAATCGGCGCATCGTTCCCATACAGCGCCCCCCCGGTCGACGTGAAGACGACGGGCGCTCGGTGGCGGGTGGCCGCTTCGAGCACGTGCAGGGTACCCTGCACGTTGACCGCGCAGTCCCTGACGGGATCTGTCACGGACACCGTCACACTCGACTGTGCCGCGAGGTGGAAGACGGCTTCCGGCTCGAGCTCATCCACCACCGCATCGAATGCGGAGCGATCGACGATGTCGACACGGTGAAGGTCGGCCTCGGCCGGCACCCGCCGGGCGTCCCCCGACGACAGGTCGTCGATCACCGCCGTCTGGGCGCCGTCTGCCAACAGCGCATCGACCACGTGCGAGCCGATGAAGCCCGCCCCCCCAGTTACCAAGACCCGCTTGTACATGCCAATCAGACGCTCCATGCCGAGAACGTCTTGCCGGTGAGAGCGCGGAGACGCTCGACCTCATCGGTGTAGAGCTCCTCGAGCCGCGCCCGCGACTCGTCGTCGAGCGTCGAGGTCTCGAGCGGGGGCAGGAAAGCCCGCTCCACCGACCGGCGGAGAGACCGTCGCACGGAGGCTGGAAGCCACTGCAGGCATGGGACCACGACATGCCCGACCAGCCGCGCGAAACCAGGCGGGTATGTGTGACGCTCGCTGCTTCTGAGCAGTTCCTCGTCGAACCGCGAGGAATCGAGCGTGCCGTCGACCGACAGGAAGTCGAAGACCTCGCCAAGCGTCGACCGCCGATCCGCGAGCAACTCGGCGTGATCGATCACCAGCATCCTCTCCTGGGGAAAGCTCTGCAGGTAGCGCTCAAGCTGCAGAGCATAGAGGCTGGGGCAGATGCAGGGTGAGTAGGGCCTCGAGAGATCGCTCAGCACCTCCTTCAACGACCGGCGCTCGCCCTCGCTCGCGACCAGGTGCCGATAGTGCGATACGGTGCGATCGACCGGGTCGCGAACGAGATAGATGAACTTCGCATCTGGCACGAGCTCCTTGATCCTTTCCGGCACACCTTCGCGACGTGGGTGGTCGGCGTAGCTGGTCGAAGCCTCACCCCGCACCCCCATCGCCGGGTCGAAGAGCCGTTCGTACCTGCCGAGATCGCCGACTCTGCGCCTCGCGTCGAGACGAGTACGAGGCGATATGAAGAAGTTCGGCTCCTTGATCGCCGACATCTGGACCTGCGGATGCTGATCCAGGTAGTAGTGAAGGCTTGTCGTACCAGCCTTCGGGGCCCCGATGATGAAGAAGGTGGGAAGAGCCATGCCAGGCGTCAGGCTGGAAGCCACACAATATCGCGGCTCTGCCAAGCGACCGCCTTCGCTCGCTGTTCCTGAGCCGCCAGGGACGGGCTGCCGCACGCGACCCCGGCCCACACCCACAGCACCAGGACGGAGAAGGGCGCCAGGTAGGGGTTGAAAAAGCTAACCACCAGGAAGAAAACGGATATCGCTATCAAGCCGAGCTTCCATGGGCGCAGCTCGGCTGGCCCTCGGCTGAAGGCCCCTCTTCCCATCCCCCACAGAAACGAGACCAGCCACAACAGTGCCCCGACCAAACCGAGTTCGACCGCATAGGAGAGGTACGAGTCGTGAAGCGGCTCGAGCTGCTTGGGCACCGGGTACCCGATCATGGGATATGCGCCGGGCTGCCGAAAGTATTCGACGCTGTCACTCGTGTAGCGGTTCCAGCCGAAGCCAAAGAGCGGTTTCGCCTCGATCATACGCAGGCCCGCGAACGACTGGTTCTCGCGGTCCCACACACTCACCTGACGGTTCACGCGAGCCGATGCCTTGCTCGAAAGCGACGGCGAGAGCAGCAGCGCGCCCCCGACCACGAGGCCACAGGCGAGAATCCCGGGCACAATCCAGCGGCGGCCCCCGCGCGTGGCGAGAGCCGTGACCAGGGTGGCCGTCACGGCGGCGAGCCACACCCCACGCTCGAGGGTCAAGAAGCAGGCGAAGACGCAGACTCCCGCGACCACCGCGGCAACGCAACGCCAGCGCGGGCTGCGCCACTGGGTGAAGGCGATCGCCGCGGCAACCGCGCAGGCGAATGTGGCAAAGCCCTCGGAAACCGAGCTCTGAAAGGGGCCGCCCGCGCGTTCTCCTCGCAATTCGGAGTCGGCCTGCGCGATGTAGTGGGGGAAAACGAGGCTGTGGGGGCCCAGCGACTCGAAGATCGCCGTGAAGCCGAGGTATGCGCCGAGCCCGACGAGCGTTGCGAGCAGCAGGCTGCGTTCACGGTGTCCCGCGAAGATGGCCGGCGCCAGGAGGAACATCAGATACGGAGCGACTCCGACTCGGTCGACTATGGACAGGATGCCGACTTCCCCCGTGAAGGTCCCGGCAGCAACCGCGGAGGCAATTACGTACATGATCGTCAGTCCCAGCAGCAGATGGATGCCCTTGATCTGCGGGCGCGGCGTATGCGCGAGGCCGGGAGCGCGCAGGAAGAACGACAGCGCCACGATGACCAGTAGCAGCCGGTCGAAGGGCAGGCCACCCAACCCGATCCGCGCCCAACCGCCGGAGAAGATGGTCAGCGCCACCGCCGCGCAGGCTGCCGCGGCCGGTGGGAGCTCCCAGAGCTTGCGCGCCGCCAATACGCCTGCGATCACCAGCAGGCAGACAAGGATCACTCCATGACCGTGGAGCCGGGCCGGGGCCACCAGAGGCGTCAACGCCAGCGCCGCGATTCCGAGGAGGACCCAGGCGTACCACCTTGGGCGCCAAGTCGCGCGGGCGGCCATCAGGCTACTGGTTCGACGCGCTCGATCTCGTCCCGCACCGCCGCGCGCCGCGAAGCGGCTCGCCGCCGCTCGCGCAGGACCGCCACAAAACAGCCGACCACGACACCGACCAAGAGACCGATGAACCCGTACAACTCGACCCTCGAGCTCCGATCGCTGCTCGCGCTCGCAGCACCCGCCAAAAGCGACACCAAACCACTACGAGGCGCCTGGCTCGCGACAGCAGAGGTATACGCAACACCGATCGCTTTGAGCCTGACCGCCGCAGCGTTCCGATCGGCCTCGACACGCGCAAGCGCTTCCAAGGACGCACCCTTCTTACGACTGAGATCCCCCACCGCCCTCACAGCCTGCTGCAACTTCAACGACGCAGCACGGTACTCTTCCAACAACGACGCGGCCTCAGGGTTCGCGCTGTTGCTCTGACCCTCATAGGCGATAACCGCATTCGCCGCGACGTTCGCCAGATCGATAGCCCCAAGCTCACTCGACCCCGTAGCGATCACACGAAACGCCGGCGCTTCGGGAATCGGCTCCGCCGAAAGCCTCGCGACCGCCTGCGCAGGAGCCAGCTTCAGCTTCTTCTGCACAGCAGCAAGCACAGGTTCCGCCGCGATCGAGCGGCTGAACGCGTTCGCGAGCGTAGCCGAGGACTGCGAGTAGCCGAAGAACCCAGGCGAGTTCGGGTTGACCTGCCCCACCTGCACCGTCGCCGACGCCGTATACGTGCTCCTACGCTTCGCGCCAACCCCCACCCCAGCCAACGCCAAGACGACCGCCACCACGAAGACAACCAGCTTATTACGAGCGATCGCCCACACCGCAAAACCACTCGGCGGCTCAAACACACCCCGCGCCACACCATCCGGCTGATCGAACACAGCCGCAGACGACTCAGGAATCTTCGAAGGAGCAAGCATCAATCAGCACCAAGACCTACCCAAACAACACCACCACACACCAGCAACCCCAGCCAGCAACACCACTCGACGCCCTGCCGACGGACATAGGTCTTCAACGTCAGCCATCGTCCCGAACTTTCGCTGCGAGATGGGCGAAGTTCGGCCACAGGCCGAGGTCGATCTCAGGGAAGTCCCGCGCGAGAGCGACCACGTCCTCCGTGTAGGCCTCGACATACGCGCCCAACGTCTCGGAGTCGAGCTGCGGCTTCTTGGGCTGATGGTGCGGATGGGCCGCGACGTCGGGCATGAACTCGGTGTCCTCGAGCCCGAGGAACGCGAACGTCCGTCGCAGCTCGGCGTGCGGCTCGCGCGTACAGCGCTCGTACTGCAGGACGAGCATCTGGGAGCGATCGAAGTGCGCCAGCAGGCGGAGGAGCTGAGCGTGATAGAGACCGCGCACGAACCCCTCGATCGGCGCCAGTTCACTGAGCGAGGCACCCTGCTGGTAGGCCACACGGGTGTTGTGCTGCAGACTGGACAGGTACCGTTCCACCGGGTCGCGCAGCAGCACCAGCAGGCGCGTGTCGGGCGCCGCGACGGCGAGCAGCTTCGGCACCCATGGCGCACTCATGTACGAGGGACTCCACTCCCCCACCCTGCGCTCGCCGTCCCTCGGAAAGTACTCGTGATAGCCAGCCACGTCGGCAGCTGTGAAGCCGCCGGCGTAGAAGCGGTCGAAGTAGTCCAGCTCCTTGGCGCTCGGCGGTGGAACGACCTCGGGGTGCGATGCGATCAGGTCAAACCAGCGTGTCGTTCCACAACGCTGCCCGCCGACACCGATGAATGACGGGGGACCCGTTCGCCATCCCACGGGACATACTGGGGCAGGAGGCGGCAGATGGATCCCTCCGTCATAGCGGTGTCGCGTCAGACGGCGCACCCATCTGTGGCCGGTCGATCGCGCGAACCGCAGCCACTGCGGCGGTTCCCGGCGCTGTGGGTCTTTCAATCCGAAGGAGAGGATGCGCTCGCGAGAGGGCACTGGCTCGCTCAGACGCTCCAGGTCGGGAACGCTTTGCCGGTAAGAGCGCGCAGGCGCTCGACCTCATCGGCGTAGCGCTCTTGCAGCTGCACACGCTGCTCATCGGTGAGCGTCGCGGTCTCGAGTGGGGGCCACAGCACTCGCTCCACAGAGCGGCGGATCGAGCGGCGGACGCCAGGAGGGAGCCGCCGCAGCGGCGCGGGCACGGCGGCGGGCCCGCGTAGGCGCGCATAGCGAGCGGGGAAGAGACGGTGCGTGGAGCTGGTGTTGAGCTCGTCGTCGAACCGCGCGGAATCAACGGTGTCGTCCACCGACAGAAAGGCGAATATCTCACACAGCGCCGCGCGCCGATCCGCGAGCAGGTCCGCGTGATCGACCACCAGCAGCCTCTCCTCCGGGAAGTGGCGCAGGTAGAGATCGAGCTGTGACGCATAGAGGCTAGGACATACGCAGGGCGAATAGGGGTCCCAGATATCGCCCAGCACCTCCTGCAGCGAATTGCGCTCGCCTTCGTAGGCAACTCGATGCTGGTACTGCGAGATACTGCGCGCGATCGGATCGCGCACCAGGTAGATGAACTTCGCCTCCGGCACGAGCTCCTTGATTCTCTCTGGCACACCCTGGCGGCGCGGGTGGTGCGTGTAACCCACCGAAGCCTCGCCGCGCTCTTGGACCGTGGGGTCGAAGAGCTGTTCGTAATCCTCGAGACGACCGATTCTCCTGATTGGATAGGGAATGCCATTCTCGGGGCCAGAGAAGAAGTTTGGCTCCTTCGCCGCCGACATCTGAATCTGCGGATGCTGGTCCAGGTAGTAGTGAAGGCTTGTCGTGCCCGCCTTCGCCGCGCCGATGATGAAGAATGTGGGAAGCGCCATGGCCTGCCTCAGGCGACGGTCGATACGAGGTCGGCTCTAGCCGCCGCGATTCCGAGGAGGACCCAGGCGTACCACCTTGGGCGCCAAGTCGCGCGGGCGGCCATCAGGCTACTGGTTCGACGCGCTCGATCTCGTCCCGCACCGCCG
>JBOGYA010000180.1:0-5963 GCA_050696515.1 Solirubrobacteraceae bacterium | reverse complement strand
GCGGGGACGTCCTCGATCGGCTCTATGAGCTCGACCAAGTCGAAAGCAGTGATCTCACGGAGTGCGGGCATAGCTACATCCTAGAACCTCGGATAGGCGGTTATCAACCGTGGCGCATCGCCTGCACGCTCGTAGTGCCAGGATGTTCTCAGCGTCGCGACGCGCGTGTCGACCGTGAGCTTCATGTCGACCCCACAGACGATGCCATCAGGTCCTCGATCGATGACCTTGAAGATCGGCGCGTCAAGCACAGCCTCAGTGATCCCGCGCCAAACACGCTCGATGTCGGCCGGTTCGATATGAAAGACCCGTGCCCATTCCCGCCCGTGTCCGCGCTCGGCGAGAATCCATTCCTCCCACTTCTCAGGTGCGGTATACGCGTCGATAGCGCGGGGAAGTGGTTGCCCTATGGTGGGGGCCGGCGTGGCAGCGAACATCTGAGCGGTCAAGCTACTGGTCGGCCGCGATGGAATCGTAGCCGACCCAAACGATCTCCGACTCGGCTGCGACCACGCTACGCACAGCGATGGCCGCGATCAGGCAATTAGGAGCCGCCGCGCAGCTCGTCCAGGCTGCCCTCCCATCTAGTGCCCATAGCTTGCGAGTAAGAGGCTCAGTGCGAGCCGATCACGAGCTTACCCCCGCGTACCGACAGCGAGACCCGGCCGTCGAGCAGCTCCAACAACTCCTTGCCAACCAGCTCGCGGCGCCAGCCGCGCAGCGTACGGACGTCAGGCTCGGGAGAGCGGGTGCGCTGGGCGGCGACGATCGCCTGCAGGTCGGCGCGGGCGGCGATCAGCTCATAGGCGAGGTCGGACTCGCGCGCGCGGGCGCGGATAAGCGCTTCGCAGAGCGCCACCAAGGGGGCGTCGGCCGGGTCGGGCGCCTCGTGGCGGGGGAGGCGCTCGAGTGGGGTGTGATGCCCACTCACCTGGCGCTCGGCCGCGCCTCGCACCGCGTCCAGCAGTTCGGGGCCGCGGCGGCGTAGGCCGCCCTGGGCGAGCCCGCGGATCTGCTCGAGCTCGCGCGTGGTGGAGGGGCGGCGCTTGGCGATCTCGATCAGCGCCGCGTCGGCGAGCACGCTCTGCACGGTGCGGTCCTGGGTGGCCGCTGTGCGCTCGCGCCAGGCGACGAGCTCGCGGGCGATCGCCTGCGAGGCGGCGCTCAGGCCTCGGATGCGGGGCAGGCGCGCGAAGATCTCCTGCTCGTTGCGCTCATCGCTCGCCTGCTCGAGCGCGCGGCACTCCTCGCGCGCCCACTCGAGGCGCCCGGAGGCGGCGAGCCGGCGCTTGAGCTCCTCGGCGAGCTCCAGCAGGTGCACGACGTCCTCGCGCGCGTAGGCGAGCTGCTCGCGCGAGAGCGGCCGCGCGTCCCAGCGGGTGAAGCTCGCGCTCTTGGCCACGCGCACCCCGAGCAGCTCCGCGAGCAGCGTCTCGTAGGAGGTTTGGGCGGCCATCCCCGCGAAGCCGGCGGCCACTTGCGTGTCGAAGACGTTGCGCACGGGGGTCTGCAGGCGCCGGCGCAGCAGCGCCACGTCCTGGCGGCCGGAGTGCACCACCAGCTCGACCCCGGGGTCGGCGAGCACGCGCGCGAGCGGCGCCCCGTCGAGGCGCTCGCCCAGCGGGTCGATCAGCTCGATGCGCAGGCCGGCGGTGTGGTCGGGGACCGCGAGCTGCACGAGGCACAGCAGCGTGCGGTAGCGCCCCTCGCCCATGAACTCGGTGTCGAGCGCGAGGCGCCCGCTGCGCTGCGCCTGGGCCGCGATCTCCGCGAGCACCCGGTCGGCGGACATCAATCCCCCCGGGCGGCCAGCAGGCGCAGCTGAAAGCACGCCCCCGCGCCGCGGTCGAGGAGTTCGAGCCTGCCGCCCATGCGCACGGCGAGCTCCCGGCCGATCGCAAGGCCCAGGCCGAAGCCGCTGCGCCCGCCCGTGGCGGAGCCGCGCTGGAAGCGCTCGAAGATCAGCTCCCGCTCGGCGGGCGCGACGCCGGGGCCGCGGTCGCGGACGGTGAGCCCCACCCACGGCCCATCGGTGTAGGACTTCACCTCGATGCTCGACCGCGGCGGGGCGACGCGCAGGGCATTGTCGAGCAGGATCCGCACGATCCGCGCGACCGCCCCCGGGTCGGCCTGCGCCCAGCAGGGCTCGGATGGCTGGGATACGAGCACCGCCACCTCGCGCCTGCCGGCGCCGAGCTCCAGTTCGGCGGCTACCGCCCGGCCGAGCTCGCCGAGCTCCAGCGGCTCGCTGCGCAGCCCCACCTCGGCGTCCAGGCGGCTCAGGTCGAGCAGGTCGGAGGCCAGTTGGGAGAGCGTGTGCGCCTGCTCCCGTGCGCTCGCGGTGCGCTCGCGGGCGTCCCGCAGGTCGAGCTGGTCGGGGTCCAGGTCGTCCTCGAGCAGCTCCAGCATCCCGTCGAGCGAGGCCAGGGGGGTGCGCAGCTCGTGCGAAGCGGTCGCGACGAACGCCCGGCGCGCGGCCTCCTGGTGGCGCAGCTGCGACTGCATGCGCGCGAATGCCCGCGCGAGCTCGCCGACCTCGTCGGGGCCGCGGTCGTCCGGCAGGGGGCTCGTTTCGAGCCCGCCCACCCCCCGGCGCTCGAGCTCGCGGGTGGCGTCGCGCAGGCGCTTCAGGCGTCGCAGCAGGGTGGTCGTGAGCCAGAGCCCCAGCAGTAGAGCGATCAGGAATCCCGCCGCGGCGGCCTCGAAGAACGCCTTCCGTACCACCTGTACGGCCGAGGCGACGTAGTCCAAGCGCTTGGTGAGCGCCACCACGTAGCGGTGGTGGCCCGAGATTTCGATCGGCTCGGCGACCACCAGCAGGTCGCCGACGAGGGTGTGGACGGGCTTGCGCGTGCGCAGGGCGCGGCGCACCTGGCCGTAGTAGTTGGGCACGTTCTGGCTCACGTTCGGGGTGGGGGATACCACGTCGAGCTCGCTGTCGAGGACGGTCACCGTCCCCTCGGAGCGGCGGCGCAGGGCGATCACGGCCTTGCTCAGATCCTGCGCGTCGAGCTGTCCGGTAGCGGGATCGATCCTGATCTCGGCGAACTCCGGGCGGGAGGCTCCGAGCGCCGTTTTCACCGTCGCTTCGCCGTCTTCGCGCAGGCGCTGCTCGAGTGGGGAGAGCAGCGCGAGCGCCGCGACCGCGAGCGTCACGGCGCTGGTCAGCAGCAGCGCGGCGAGTAGCCGCGGGCGCAGCCCGCGCAGCCGGGGGGGTAGTGCGAGCGCCCGCTTGCGCAGTCCGCTCACGGCTCCGCGAAGCGGTAGCCGGCTCCGCGCACGGTCAGGATCAGCGTGGGCTCCTCGGGGCGCTCCTCGAGCTTTTCGCGCAGGTGGCGGATGTGCACGTCGATCGCGCGGGGGTCGCGGTAAGCGGAGTCCCCCCAGATCGCGCGCAGGAGCTCCTGGCGGTTGAGCAGGCGGCCGGGTTCGGACATCAGCCGCGCGAGCAGCTCGAACTCGGAGAAGGTCAGGCGCACGGCCCGGCCGTCCACGGCCACCTCGCGCCGGCCGCGGTCGAGCGCCACGGGGCCGACGTTCAGAACCTCGCGCCCCTGCGCCCGGGACCCGGAGCGGCGCAGCACGGCGCGCACCCGGCTGCGCAGCTCGGCGAGGCCGAAGGGCTTGGTGACGTAGTCGTCGGCGCCTGCCTCCAGCCCCTGCACCGCGTCGGCCTCGGTGTCGAGTGCGGTGAGCATGATGATTGGCACCACGTTGCGCTGCTCGCGCAGGGTGCGGCAGACCTCGTACCCGTTCGGGCCCGCGCCGAGCGCCACGTCGAGCAGGACCACGTCGAACTGGTCCACGCCGGCCCGCTCGATCGCCTCGAGGCCGGATGCCACCGCCTCGACGGTGTGCCCCTCGCGCGAGAAGGAGCGCGTGAGCGTGTCGCGCAGCGTCTGCTCGTCGTCGACGACGAGGATCTTCAGAGACGGGGGTGCCTCGACGACGTTCATGCCATGGAGAGCCTAGCCGGGGAGCCGCCAGAGCATCCCGCTGTGGGGCATCCCCGCCGGCCCCGAGATGTCGGTGCCGTGTTCGCGCACCCAACGGGCCGGTGGCGAGCAGTCGGAGTCGGTGGGGGGGGAGTGCGGCCCGCAGCCGCCGTCGACGAAGGCGTAGCGGACCTTCCCCGCCGCCGCGAGCGCGCGCAGGCGAGCGACTGGGGTGAAGACGCGGCCGTTGAGCGTCGTGAGCACGAGGATCGGGCGGGCGTCGCGCACGACCAGTTCACCCATCTTGGTCCCCGAGTCGAACGCGGCCTCGTAGTAGGCGGAGCCCTGGTGGGCGCGCAGGTAGGCGCTGAGCGGCTGCAGCTCCCCGGGGTGCAGCACGCCGAGGCGGTTGGTATCGGACACGTTCTCGCGCACCGCCCGCAGCGAGGCCGACAGCGGGATCGCGAGCAGGCAGACGAGCGCGAGCGCGAGCGCGGCGGCGGAGAGCGGGTCGATCCCCTGCCTGCGTCTCGGTGCCAGCGAAGCGCCGGCCCAGGCGAGCGCAAGCGCCCCTGCGGCCCCTGCGGCGGTGAGCCACCACACGGCGGTTGTGCCGAACAACAGCGGCTCGGCGTAGATCACCACCGCGAGCAGCGTCACGCTCAGCGCGAGTAGCCGCGCGGCGCTGCGCCGCTCCGTCGCCCACGCGACGCCGACCCCCAGGGTGGCGGCGACGGCCGGCGTGAAGCCCTCGGTGTAGCGGGGGTGCAGGCGGCCCATGCCGCTGAACAGCACGATGCCGGCGAGCAGCCAAAGCATCAGACCGGCGGCCAGCGCAAGGCGCAGGCGTTGCTCCGCGGGTACCGGGCCGCGCGCGGTATCCGTGCCCTGGCCACCGGAGCGGCTGGGGTCCGCGTACGGCCTGTCGCGGATGGGCTCGCGCTCGGTTGGAGACCCACCCTCCCAGCCCTCCTCCTCTCTCCCGCGCCGTTCCCACAGCAGCGCTCCCAGCGCCGCGCCCCCGAGCAGCAGGCCGGCGAGCACCTCCAGGCCGAGGCGCTCGCCCGAGAGCGGGCCGACGCGCGCGAGCAGGCGCGTGGCGGAGGGGGGGAGGATCGGGATCGCGTCGCGCTCGGCCTGGGTCGCCTCGGGGTAGGGGTATCCCGCCTGGTAGCCGGCCTGCGCTCCTTCGACCGCCTTGCCCTCGAGGCGTTCGAGGCCGTTGAAGACGAACGCGGCGTTCCACGCACTACCGTTGCTCGACCCGTACGCCCAGGGCCGGTCGTGCGCGGGGTAGAGGAGCGTGGCGGTCAGCCACGCGAGCGCCACGACGACGAACACGACGCCCGCCAGCGCGAGCTGGCCCAAACGCCGGCGCCGGCTGCCGGGCAGGCCGAGCCAGGCGAGCAACGCGAGCCCCGGCAGCGCGACGAGCGACTCCAGTAGCTTGACGTCGAACGCCACGCCGAGCGCCGCGGCGGCCCCCAGCAGCCACGCGGTGCGCCCGGTCTGAGCGGCGCGCACCGCGAGCGCGAGCGCGAGCACGGCCAGCGCCATCATCACCGCGTCCATCGTGTCGCTGCGCGCGGTGATCACCTCGATCGGCAGCACCGCCAGCGCCAACGCCGCGGCGAGCCCGGCGCGCACGCCGAACACGGGCGCCACCGCCACGAACAGGAGTGGCACCGCGAGCGTGCCCGCGAGCGCCTCCGGCAACTTCAGCGCGGCCGAGCCGAAGCCGAAGAGCTTCACGCTCGCCACCTGTAGCCACAGGTCGACCGGGGGCTTGTCGATCGCCACGGCCCCCGAGGGCTCGACCGCCCCGAAGAAGAAGTTGTGCCAGGAGAGCCCCATGCTCCTGACCGCGCCGTCGTAGAAGGGGTCGCTGAGCACCTGCCCGAGGTGCGCGAAGCGCAGCGCGGCGGCGCCCAGCGTTATCGCCGCGAGCGCGACCCAGCCGGCCCCCCGCGCGGATGCTCTCACGCCCATAACGGCTATTCTCGCCGTTCGATGCCCAAACGCGGCGAG
>JBOGYA010000179.1:0-6040 GCA_050696515.1 Solirubrobacteraceae bacterium | reverse complement strand
CGGCGGCGTGGTCGGTGGCGGGCAGCTCGACCCCGGCTCCCCAGGCGCGCATCGCGATCTGGCGGTGCACTGGGGTGCGGTAGTAGGCCTTGTGGCCGATGCCGGCGGCGGTGAGGGCGGCTTCCAGGGGCGGGGGAGCGGGGTGGCCGATCACGTATAGATGCCACGCGGGCTGCGCGCCCGGGGTGGGCTCCGGCAGCGCCACCAGCTCGCCGAGGCCGGCCTGCTCGTAGTGCGCGCCGGCCTGGCGGCGGGCCGTGGCCCACGCGTCGAGGTGGGGCAGCTGCACGCGCAGGATCGCGGCCTGTAGCTCGTCCAGGCGCGAGTTGTAGCCGACCTGCTCGTAGGTGACCTTGTCGTGGGAGCCGTGGAAGCGCAGCGTGCGTGCGCGCTCGGCGATGGCGGAGTCGGAGGTCGTGATCGCCCCGCCGTCGCCGAAGCACCCCAGGTTCTTGGAGGGGAAGAAGGAGAACGTGGCGGCGGTGCCCAGCGCCCCGGTGCGGCCTGCCGGCGAGCGCGAGCCGGCGGCTTGGGCGGCGTCCTCGAGCACGGGCACTCCCAGCGCCTCGATCGCGGCGACGGGGGCGAGGTTGCCGAACAGGTGCACCGCGACGACGGCCTTCGTGCGGGGGGTGAGCGCGGCGCGCACGGTGTCGGCGGTCACGCAGTAGGTCGAGGGGTCGATGTCGCAGAAGACCGGCGTGGCGCCCGTCGGGGGGATCGCCTCGGCGGAGGCGTAGAAGGTGAAGGAGGGCACCACGACCTCGTCGCCCGGCCCCACGCCCATCGCGCGCAGGGCGATCGTGAGCGCGTCGGTGCCGTTGGCCACGCCGACCGCGTGTGCCGCGCCGCAGTACGAGGCGAGCTCCTGCTCGAAGGCGGCGACCTCGGGGCCGAGGATGTAGCGCTCGGAGTCCAGCACCCGGTCCACCGCTGCGCGCAGCTGACCCCGCAGCGGGGCCAGCGGGGTGGAGGTGTCGAACAGGGGAACGCCCATCGGGATCGAGTTCGCCTCAGCGGTCGTAAGCCCTGCCACGCGGCAGGATGCGCTCAACGAGGATCGTGCGTGTGTCGTGGTCGAGGCGTACGAATAGGCGCCAATCGCGTACGCGCAACCGCAACTGGGGCCGTCCGGTGAGCTTCCTCAGTGGTGCGTCGTGGGGGTTGAGGGCGAGCCGGTCGATCGCGTCGAGCACCTGCTTCTTGACCGGCGGGTCCAGGCGGTTGAGGTCCTTCTCGGCGCGTCGCTCGAACTCGACCGACCAGGCCTCTGCGCTCATGCCAGCCCGTGTTTGCGCCTGATCTCCTGCAACGGGATAGTGGGCACGCCGGCGGCTCGGTCGGCTTCCACTTCGGCCAGCGCTGCCGCGTCCTCTTCTGTGAACGGCTCGTCGTCCTCGGGTGCGTCACGGAACGCCGCAACCACCGGGTCCTCGCCGCGCGACGCGATGAACTCGAGCACCGGCTCGAGCTCGGACTCGGGCAGCTCGTCCAGCAGCTTGCGAACCTGCTCACGTGTCGTCATGGGTCGAGTCTAGTGCCATGGCAGTCACGGGACGACCGATGCGACAGCTACAGCTCATCCAGCGCTCGACTCCATCTGCGCCTGGGCAGCGGCGTCGCGCTCGCGCAGCCACCGCACGGTCGCGGCGATGCCCTCCTCGACGCCGATCTGCGCCTCCCAGCCGAGCAGGGTGCGGGCCTTCTCGACCGAGGGCCAGCGGCGCTGCACGTCCACCGTGAAGCTCGGCAGGTGCTCGAGCGCGAACGCCTCGGGGTCCTCGCCGCAGGCGGCCCACACGATCCGCGCGATCTCCGCGACCGTGAGCTCGCGGGAGGCGGAGATGTTGAAGTCCTCGTTCAGGCCCGCGGGTGAGCTCATCGCGGTGACGACCCCGTCGGCGATGTCGTCGACGTGCGTCAGCGTGCGGGTCTGCTCGCCGGAGCCGAAGATCGGCAGCGGCCGCTGGCCGGAGAGCACCTTGCGGATCAGGTCGGGCACGGCGTGCGCGATGCCCGGTTCGGCGTCGGGCAGCTCGCCGGGGCCGTAGGCGTTGAAGGGGCGGCAGATGGTGTAGGGGAGGCCGTGCTCGGCGTGGGCGGCGCGGCAGTACACCTCGCCGGTGAGCTTCGAGAAGCCGTACGCGGAGAGCGGCACCGGGCAGTCGGGCAGGTGCGCCTCGGTGGTGGGGAACTCGGTCGCGCGCTCGAACACCATCGAGGAGGAGACGTAGGCGAAGCGCTCGACCTCGACCTCCAGCGCGGCGCGCACGACGGCGTTGTAGAGGGCGGCGTTGACCTCCGTGAGGGTGTGGGGGAGGCGGTGGAAGTTGGCGATGCCCCCGACGATCGCGGCGAGGTGGATCACGTGCGAGCAGCCCGCGGCGGCGCGGCGGGCCTCCGCGAGCGAGCGCAGGTCGCCCGTGTGCACCTCGCAGCCCTCGCGCATCCACTGCGGCGCGGGCCGCTGGTCGGAGACCCGAACCTCGTACGCGGGGTCCGCCAGCAGGCGGCGCACCACGGCGGAGCCGATCGTGCCGGCGCCTCCTGTCACCAATACACGGCTCATGTGCCCCGAAGGGTTTCGCTTGGGGATCGTCCATGCGGGCCTGTTCGGCTCCGGGCGTGTGGGGGCGGGACTTCCTGACCCGCCGCCGCGGGCAGGGGGCCGACCCTCGCGCCTCCCACCACCGGCACACGGTGGGACTGGAACGTGGGTTCGACTCCCGCCGTCACAGGCGCACGGCTCATTGAGTGGGTGCCCCCAGCGCCGCCAGCTCCGCGGCGTACGCGAACACCTGGCCGGCGCCCCAGCAGTTCCAGGGGTCCACGACCAGGCAGTCCTGGGCGGCGAGCGCGGCGATCGAGGCGAGGGTGCGGGGCTCCCGGAAGGCCGAGTGGTTGGCCGCGACGAGCACCGCGGCGGCGTCCTCCAGCGCCTCCTCCAGCGGCGCGGTGGGGGTGGCGACGTGGGGGTCGTGCACGGCGACGTCGGCGAGCTCGCGCTCCAGCAGCCGGATGAGCTTGTGTGCGAGCGAGTCGCGCTCGTCGTCGGTGTCGGCCTTGAACGCGAGGCCGAGCACGGCGACCTTGCGGTCCGCCAGCGAGCCGAGACGCCGGAGCATCCCCTCGACGAGGAACAGCGGCACCGACTCGTTGACGCGCGAAACGGCGAGCAGCATCCCCGGCGCGTTGGAGCGCTCCTCGGAGAACGCGAAGTCCTTGCGCAGGCACGTCCCGGCGGTGAGCCCCGGCTGGGCGATGCCGCCGCGGGGGTAGTCGCGGTTGATCAGGTCGATCACCTCGAACACGTTGGCGGCGTGGCGCTCGCAGTCCATCATCAGCAGGTTGGGGAGCGCGAAGTGCGTGTAGCGCAGGATGTTGGCCCAGATCTTCGCGAGCTCGGCCTGCACGGGGGTGGTGTGCACGATCGGGGCGCCGAACACCCCGAACAGCTCCCCCGCCACCTCCCCGGAGCGGGCGCCGACGCCGCCGACGATGCAGGGCAGCGTGTCGATCTCCTCCAGGAAGCGCCCGGCGGCGATGCGCTCGGGGGCGTGCGCGACGAACACCTCCTCGCCGATGCGGAAGCCGCGGTGCTTGGCGAGGTAGCCCGCGACGAACTCCGTCGTGCCCGGGGCGACGGTGGAGCGCAGCACGAGCGAGTGCCCAGGGACGAGCACCCCCAGCAGGTCGTCCAGCGCGGAGCGGATGTCGCGCATGTCGATCTCGATGTGCGAGAACGAGGGGGTGCCGAGGGTGATCACGATGTGCCGCGCGCGCGCGGCGTCGGCGACGCGCTCGGAGAGCTCCAAGTGCCCGGGGTGGGCAGGGCTTAGGACCCGCTCCAGCAGCTCCTGGGCGCCGGTCTCCTGGAAAGGCATGACGCCTGTGCGCACGGCGTCCAGGCGCGCGGGGTCGTTGTCGATCCCTACGACCCGCAGGCCGCGGTCCGCAAACGACAGCGCGAGCGGCAGCCCGACGCGGCCGAGGCCGACGACGGAGACGTCGGTGGTGTGCTCCAGGGTGCTCATGAGAGGGGAGGTTAGCTTCATGTCCGTCTGAAACCCTCGGGGTAGGCGTGCACGGCGATCGGCGATCCGGAGGTGTGAATGTACTTTTTGGGGCCTATATCACTTCAGTTTGTAAAGTTGTATAGGCGCCGTTTTAAAGAACATCACTACCCCGCCCCGCCGGCTTGGCGCTCGTGCCAGTACTGGCGTGCGAAGCTCGCCACGAAGCGGGGGTTGTAGCGGGCGTAGCGCCGCCACAGCCGGCGCGGCTCGCGCGCGAGCCGGTAGACCCACTCCAAGCCGTTGCGCTGCATCCACGGGGGGGCCTGGGGGACGAGGCCGGCGTGGAAGTCGAAGGCGGCCCCGACGCCGACGAGCAGCGGCGCGCGCAGGCGCGGGCGCATCCGCTGCATCCACCGCTCCTGCTTGGGCTGCCCGGTGCCGACCCACACGACCTGCGCGCCCGACCCGTCGATCTCGGTGGCCACCCGCCGCTCCTCCTCGGGGGTCAGCTCGCGGAAGGGGGGCGAGTAGCCGCCCGCGACGAGGAGGCCGGGGAAGCGCTCGCGCAGGCGGCGGGTGAGCAGCTCGAGCGCTTCGGGAGTGCGGCCCCCGTAGAGGTACATCGGGGTCCCGGCGCGGGCGGCGCGCGCGCAGAAGCCGGCCATCAGGTCGGGTCCGTACACGCGCGTGGCGCGGCGGTGGCCGAGCATTCGCAGCGCCCACACGAGCGGCATCCCGTCGGGTACGGCGAGCGTGGCGTCCAGCGTCGCGGCGAGCGTCGCGGGCTGCTCGCGGGCGCTCATCACGAGGTTCACGGCGGCGGCCGTCACGTAGCCGCGCCCGCCGGCGGCGATCATCGCCTCCATCCAGTCCAACACCTGCTCGTAGTCTGAGACCGCCAGGGGGATGCCAAGGACCTCCGCGCGGGCAGGCGGCTCTGGGACAGCGGATACGGGAGGGGAGGCGATTGGGTGAAGATACCCGCCAGGCGGTGGCGGCCGGCCGACCCGGACGTCGTGAGGGCCGATCTGGCGTCGTGCCGCCAAGGCTCAGCGCCGGTTGAAGTGAGCAGACAGATGTCTGCTAAATGGAATGATTCGACAAGCTCGCAAGCAAGTTCGTAAGCTCCCGAGCCGTGAGTCCTTCGACGCTGCGCCGCTACCGTGCCGAGCGTCTGCTGCGCCAAGAGTTCGAGGGGCTGCGCGGCGGAGTGCTGGGAAGCGTGCGCGCGCGCCTGCGCGTCCGCGGCGTGCACCTCGACGGGGCCGACCTGGAAGCGTGCTACGCCATGGCGTGGCAGGGCCTCTACGCCGCGGTGACGGCGGGCGAGGAGGTCGCCAATCCGGCGGGGTGGCTGACGGTGGTGACGTTCCGCCGGGCGATCGACGAGCACCGCGGTGCCTGCGCTCGGGAGCGCGCGGCGGCTGCGGGCGGGGGCGCGGGAGCTGGCGCGGGTGCGGGAGGCGCCGCGCCGGCCTCGTGGGTGAGCGGCCGGGCAGGCAGGTCGCCAGCGGGGTGGGCCTCGACGGAGCCGGCCGCGAGCGAACCGGACCTGGCGGCGGAGCTCGACGACCGGGCGCGGCTGCGCCAGCTGTTCGAGGCGTTGCGCAGCCGCCTGAGCGCACGCGAGTGCGAGGCGGCGAGCCTCTGCTACCTGCAGGGCCTCACGCGCGCACAGGCGGCGGGGCGAATGGGGATCAGCGAGGCGCGCATGGCCAAGCTGATGGAGGGCCGCGGCCCGGGTCGCCCCGGGGTGGCGGGCAAGGTCGGGGAGCTGCTGGAGGCGATCAGCGGCGGCCAGTGGTGCGAGCAGCAGGCCTCCCTGATGCGGGGTCTCGCCTTCGGCGTCCTCGACCCCCGCGGCGAGCGCTACCGCCTGGCGCGCCTGCACCAACGGGAGTGCCCGGCGTGCCGGGCCTACATCCTCTCCCTGCGCGGCCTCGCCGCGGTGCTCCCCCCGCTGCCGCTCCCGTGGGGCCTTGGCTTGGAAGCCCCACCAATTCCGCACACCCCTGGGGTGGGTG
>JBOGYA010000178.1:0-6070 GCA_050696515.1 Solirubrobacteraceae bacterium | reverse complement strand
TCCGCTCGTTCTCCAAGGCGTACGGGCTCGCCGGCCTGCGCATCGGCTGCCTCGTCGGGGAGGAGGAGCTGATCGGGCGCTTGCGCGCGCGGCAGGCGTACCTGACGACGAGCGGCCTCGCGGCGGAAGCGCTGGTCGGGGCGCTCGAGAGTGACCCCGGCTTCCCCCACCGGCACGCGCGCGAGGTGCGCGCGCTGCGCGAAGAGCTGATCGCGCGGCTGCGAGCCACGGAGCTGTTCGAGCGCGTGTATGACAGCGAGACCAACTTCGTCTTCGTCCGATGCGCGACGGCGGGCGAGGCGGCGTGGATTCGCGAGACCCTCGCGAAGCGAGGGAACGTGATCGTGGCCTCGACGGTCCCGCTCGGCGAGCCGGCGGGGCTGCGAATCGGAGTGAGCCTGCAAGGCGACGCCGACCGGCTGATCCGGGGATTGACGGCAATCAAGCAGGAGGTACCAGCATGAACGGCGGCACCCAGACGATCGCGGCGATCACGCCGGAGGCCATCCACCGCGCGGCCTTCAGGCCGACGTTGCTCAGAGCGCTCGACTACCTCGCGGGGTGGGCCACCGCGGAGCTGCTGATGGCGATCGTCGAAGACGAGCCGCTGCTGGCGGCGCTCGAGCAGGGCGTGAGCGCCGAGGAGCTGGCGCAGCGCCTCGGGTCGCCTGACAGCCCGACCACAGGCGCATCCGGAAGCGAGCTGACCGGGGCGCTGCTGCAGGCGCTGCACTCCGAGGGCGCGCTGGTGCACGAGGCGGGGACCTACCGCCTCGCCGAGGACCTCTCCGAGCTGCGCGCCGTGCACGGGTGGCTGGAGCTGCTGATGGAGGGCTACCGCGAGCTGTTCCAGGGCGTCGGCAGGCTGATGCGCGAGGGCGACGGGAGCATCGAGCGCAACCATCTGCGCGTCGCCACCGGCAGCGCGCGAATCGCGATCTACGACGCGGTGCCGCTCACGCTGCGGCTGATCGAGCGGCTCGGAGCCTCCGAGGGGGTGGTGCTCGACTACGGCTGCGGCAACGCGCTGTACCTGATCTCGCTGTGCGCCCAGCACCCGGGGCTGCGCGGGCTCGGCGTGGAGCTGGCCGCGGAGACCGTGGAGGCCGCGCGGGCGCACGTGCGCGAAGCGGGTATGCAGGAGCGCATCGCGATCGAGCACGCCTCGGCGCCCGACTACACGCCCTCCGAGGAGGTGGACTTCGTGGTGTCGGCGTTCGTGCTGCACGAGATCGTCGGCCAGCGCGGGGTGGAGGGGACCGTCGAGTTCCTGCGGTCCTTCGGCCGGCGCTTCCCCAAGGCGCGCCTCTTGATCGTCGAGGTGTCGAACCCCTACGAGGAAGGCCGCGGCGAGCTGGTCGGCAGCGACCGCCAGGGGCGGGGCTACTACAACTACTACATCTGGCTGCACTCGGTGACCACCCAGCGCCTCCTGACTCACGCGCAGTGGCTACAGCTGTTCGAGCGCGCCGGCTACCGCGTCGTCCACGAAGAGCGCGCCGACGACATCGTCGATTCCACGGGCCTCGAGATCGGATACGCGCTGGAGCGGATCGGCAGGTAGTCAGTTGGGATCATCCGCGCGGGCGAGTGCGGAGAACAGGGTGGTGAGCGCTCGGCCTCCGTGCCTCGCGACCGCGGCAGTAGGTGCCCACCGGGGGAAACAGGTCGGGAGAGGCCGGTGTCAGATGTTTACTTTTTCAAGCATATACCACTTCATTTTGTAAAGCTGCATAGGCGCGATTGAACGACATCACACCCCCACGCTGGATCTCCGATCCATCGGGGAGAACAGCATCAGATACTTACTTTTCGGCCCCTATACCACTTCACTTTGTAAAGCTGCATAGGCGCGATTGAACGACATCGACACCCCACCCGACCCCCCATCAGGCGGCAGCGGGCAGTTCGGCAGGCGCCCCAAATGGCAGAAGGCATGCGGGCAGCGCGACCGAGCCGTCCTCGCGCTGGCCGTTCTCCAGCAGCGCGATGAGCGTCCGCCCGACGGCGGCGGCGGTGCCGTTGAGCGTGTGGAGGGTCTCCGTGCGCTTCTCCCGGCGCACGCGGATGCTCAGGCGCCGCGCCTGGTAGTCGGTGGTGTTGGAGCAGGAGGTCAGCTCGCGGTAGCGGCCCTGGCTGGGTAGGTAGACCTCGCAGTCGTACTTCTTGGCGGCGGAGGAGCCGAGGTCGGTGACGGCGATGTTCACGACCCGGTAGGGCAGACCCAGCTCGCGCAGGATCTCCTCCTCGATCGTGAGGATGCGCTCGTGCTCCTCGCCCGAGGACGCGGGCTCGACGAAGCTGAACATCTCCACCTTGTCGAACTGGTGCACGCGGAAGATGCCGCGCGTGTCTTTGCCGGCGGCGCCGGCCTCGCGGCGGAAGCAGGGCGAGAAGCCGGCGTAGCGCAGCGGCAGGCGCTCCGTGTCGATGATCTCCTCGGCGTGCAGCGAAGCGAGCGCGACCTCGGAGGTGCCCACCAGATAGAGCTCGTCCGCGGGCAGGGAGTAGATCTGCTGCTCGGTGTCGGGCAGGAAGCCGGTCCCGAACAGCGCCCGCTCGCGCACGAGGACCGGTGGGACCACCGGCTCGAAGCCGTGGCCGCGCAGCTTCTCCAGGACCCAGCGCACGAGCGCCAGCTCGAGCAGCACCAGGTCGCCCTTCAGGTAGGCGAAGCGCGCGCCCGAGAGCTTGGCGGCGCGCTCCACGTCGATCATCGGCCCAGCCAGCTCGAGATGGTCGCGGACAGGGAAGTCGAACGCCCGCAGGTCACCCCCCTTGTGAATCAGTTCGTCCTCGGGCCCGGGCGCAGCGGAGGGATCGGGCAGGTTGGGCAGTCGCAGCAGCAACTCGTCGAGCTCCCGTTTGGCGCGGTTGGCTGCCTCCCCAAGCTCCTTGGCTTTCGCGCTGACCCGCTTCAGTTCGGCACGCAGCCGCGGGGTTGAGCTGCCTTGGTGCGACGCCAAAGCCTGCGTCATACCGACGGTCCGCTGTTTCCCCCGCAAGTCCTCGGCTGAGGTTGTCGCGGCCCTCCACTCCCGATCCTGCTCGAGAATCTCATCGACGACCCCAACAAGACCCGGATCGCGCCGCGCGAGCGCCGCGCGCACCTCCTCGGGCTGCTGGCGGATCAGCTTGATGTCGAGCACGCGCCGTCGGCCCTCTGGGCAGCGCCCTATTTGGCGGCGTTATGCGTCGTGGTGGCCACGGCGCTGCTCGCGGAGCTCGTCGTGGCGGTTGCGGATGGGACGCCTGGGATCGAGGTGTTTTCGATGACCGGCACCTTGGGAGCCTGCAACCCGGAGTACCTGGCCAGGAACTCCGCGACTTCGCGGGCGTCGGCGCCGACGAGGATGTTCTGGGGCATGATCGCGCCGGAGAAGCCCCCGTTGCGGATCGCGTAGAGCACCTGCCCGTACTGCTCCTTGCGGAAGTTGAAGTTGGGGCCGTTGGTGCGCAGACGATCCTTGATGCTGGTCGCCGAGCCCTCCGCGCCGACGGTGGCGAGCGTGTGGCAGCCGGAGCAGTGGTCGAGGAACAGCACCGCCCCGTGGTGGTAGGCGCTGGACTTCGGGACCTGGACGCCCTGCGTGCCGCAGGCGCTAACGCCGGCGGCCGCGGCGGCCACTGCGGCGAGCGCGGCGGCGAGCTTGAGAGGGGCACTCATGCGAGCCGGAATATATAGGCTCGCCGGATGAGGCTTCGGCCCCTCGCCGTGGCGTTGACCGCCCCACTCCTGTTGGCGGGCTGTGGGGCCGGCCGGACAGTGCGCGTGGCGGACCACAGCCTCTCCCTGACGCTCGAGGAGTACCGCATTCTTCCCCAGACGGTGAGCGTGCCGGCGGGGCGCCTCGCGATCGCGGCGTGCAATCGCGGGATCCTCACGCACAACGTGGCCCTCCAGCGGGGGAGCCTCGATTCCGAACGGACGACGCTCACGGACATCCCCACGCTGCTCCCCGGGAAGTGCGGCGCAGTGACAACGCAGCCGCTATCGCCCGGCCATTACCTGCTGGCGAGCACGGTCGGCAACCAGGCGGTGCTGGGCATGGCCGCCACGCTGATCGTCCACTGAGGGCTCAGATCCCGTGTGCGGTAGTTCGTACCGCAGTGGTTCTTACCGTGGTACTCTCGATCGATGAAGGTTGACAAGCTGAGCGTCTCCTTCGATCCCGACCTCGGCGACGCCGTCCGCGGCGCAGCGCGACACAGAGGATCGAGCCTCTCGGCCTGGCTGGCCGAGGCGGCCGCCGCGAAGCTGCGCGCGGAGGCGCTGGCCGACTATCTCCAAGACTGGGAAGCAAAGCACGGCCCACTCACTGCCGACGAGCTCGCCTCCGCCGCCGGCGAGTTGGGCATGTCGCCGCCGGCCGCGCCCTGAGCGGATGAGCGCGCTGGTGCTGGACGCGGGAGTGCTTCTCGCCGTGGACCGGGGCGACCGGGCGATGACGGCGAAGCTCCGGGTGGCCGAGCGCAGCGGGCTGGGACTGCGCAGCACCGGAGTCGTGATCGCCGAGGTGTGGCGCGACGCAGGCGGGCGGCAAGCAGACCTCGCGCGCCTGCTGAAGACCGTCAACGTCAGGGCCGTGGACCAGCGCTTGGGACGAGAAGCGGGGGTGCTCCTGGGCAAATCCGGGGTGACGGACGCGGTCGACGCAACCGTCGTCGCGGTCGCGGCCACGGGAGACTGCATCCTGACCAGCGACCCACTCGACATCCGCAGACTGGTCTCCGCGTCGCGCCGCTCGATCCGCGTGGTGCCCTGCTGAGCCTGAGCCTCGGTTGGGCTCAGATCCCGTGCGCGGTGCCCGCCGCGCGCAGGAGGAGGAAGACCGCGACCAGGACGGAGAGGGCCATGATGCCCTGCTCGCGGCGGACGATCGCGGCGACGACGGCCCGCTGCTCGTCCGCGGGGAGACGGCCCACCTCCTGGGCGCTCTCCAGGCCGCGTTGGTCGAGAATCGTCTGGGCGGAGGCGAGGCGCAGCTGCTCGGCTACGAAGGCAACCGCCAGGGGCAGCAGGGCGTATAGGTAGAAGAGGCTTTCGGTGGAGGAGCGCCCGGCGGCGGCGAGCACCCCCACGGCGAAGGCGAACACGACGGCGCCGGCCTGGGCGATGCGCAGCAGCACCCAGAAGACGGGGCTGGATTCGCCGCGGTACCAGCGCCAGCCGCCGAGCAGGGCGGGGGCCGCGTTGAGCGCCGCGGCCACCAGCGCGCCCGCGACCACCGCCTCGTTCACGGCGGGGCCGCCCGCCCGGCGAAACCGCTGCAACCGGGCGATATCGAGCCGATCGTCACTATGTAACACTCTGGCACAAGCATCGGCGTGCGGTGGTATAACAGCCGCGGTGCTCCGCTCATACCTCCCCGCGATCGTCTTCCTGATCCTTGGCGGCGCCGTGGGCGGGGCGTTCACGCTGCTCAACGGCGTGCTGGGCCCGCGCCGGGCAGTCAGGCAGAAGCAGGATCCGTACGAGTGCGGGCTGCCCTCGGAGGTCAAACGGGGGCTGCGCTTCGGGATCAGCTTCTACCTGATCGCGATGCTGTTCATCCTGTTCGATATCGAGGTGGTCTTCCTGTACCCGATCGCGCTGCAGCTGCGAGCGTACGGAAGCTACGCGCTGGCCGAGACGGCGACGTTCATCGTACTGCTGTTCGTGGCGTTCGTCTACGTGTGGCGCAGGGGAGCGCTCGAGTGGAGGTGAGGCGCGAGCAGATCCGGCCCCGCCCCCCCAGTGGCATCGCCCCGGGGCTGCCGGGAGGACGCGGCGGCCGATCGAAGAGCAGCCAGCGTGTGGAGCGCCTGAACGCGCACCAGCTGCTGCGCGGCGGCGACCTGGAGGGCTCAAACCAGCCGGCGCACCTGGAGGGCGAGGAGCTCGAGCGGTACGTGCAGGAGCGCGTGCTGACGACCACGCTCGACAAAACTGTCGCGTGGGCGCGGTCGAACTCCTTCTTTCCCCTCGGCTTCGGGCTGGCGTGCTGCGCGATGGAGCAGTTCCACGCTGCCGGCCCGCGCATGGACATCGCGCGGTTCGGGTTCTATTATTTACTCGCCTGAGCCCTCG
>JBOGYA010000177.1:0-6073 GCA_050696515.1 Solirubrobacteraceae bacterium | reverse complement strand
GCTTCGCGGTGCCGATCGACACCGCCAAGACCGAGCTCCCCGAACTCGAGAAGGGCGGCACCGTCCGCGGCGCCTACCTCGGCGTCAGCACGATCACGGTCGACGGCTCGCTCGCCAGCCTGAACCTGCCCGTCAAGAGCGGCGCGCTGGTCGAGAAAGTCGAAGCCGGCACCGCCGCGGCCAAGGCCGGCATTCGCGCCGGCAACATCGAAGCCAAAATCAACGGCAGCGAAATCTCCGTGGGCGGCGACGTCATCGTGGCGATCGACGGCAAACAGGTCACGAGCTCCGAAGACCTCGCCTCCGACGTCGGGGCCAAGAAGGCCGGCGACACCGTCACGATCGAACTGTGGCGCGCCTCCGGCAGCGGCACCTACACCAAGAAAACCGTCACCGCGACCCTCGGCCAGCGCCCCAACTCGGTTCCCAACCCCACCACGCCGGAATAACGCACGGTCTCGTTGCGCTACACTCCAGTTTGGCTAGTGAGCAGATTGCTGACTCGTTGGAGCGCCCGCTAAGGGCGCTCCGTCGTTAAGGCCCCGGCGCCACCCGCTACCGTTGGCCTATGTCCGACGCCGCCGCCCCCCGTATCAAGGTCTGCGGCATCACCAGTCTGCAGGACGCCGAGCTCGCAGTGGAGCTCGGCGCGTGGGCGGTGGGCATGATCTTCTACGAGGGCAGCCCGCGCGCGTGCTCCACCGAGGAGGCGCTGCGCATCGCCACCGCGCTGCGCCGCCGTGTGGAGGTGTGCGGGGTGTTTGTCAACGCGCCCCTTGACGAGGTCGTCCAGGCCAGCGATGAGCTCGGGTTGACGATGCTGCAGCTGCACGGCGACGAGGGGCCGGCGTACTGCGCGGAAGCCGGGCATCGCACGGGGGCACGGGTGATCAAGGCGGTGCAGGTGGCGAGCATCGGGGAGGTGCGCGACGTCGAGCGCTTCCACACCGACTTCCACCTGCTCGACGCGCGCTCCACCGCCCCGGGCAAGCAGGAGCTGCGGGGGGGCACCGGGGAGAGCTTCGACTGGAGCCTGCTCGCCGCGCGACGCTCCTCCGTGCCGCTGATCCTGAGCGGTGGGCTCGGGCCGGAGAACGCAGCCGAGGCGATCCACGCGGCCTCCCGGCAGGGGCACCGCGCGGTGCCGTTCGCGCTCGACACCGCCTCCGGCACGGAGGTCGCTCCTGGGCGCAAGGACCCCGAGCGCCTGCGCGCGTTCTTCGCGGCGGTGCGCGACTCCGCGTCCGTGGGCGCCTCGGTGTAAGTAATCTCGGCCCGTGAGCACGATCGAGCACCGCTTCGGGCGCTACGGGGGCCAGTACGTCCCCGAGACCCTGATGCCCGCGCTGGCGGAGCTAGAGCGGGCGTGGCTCGCGGCCCGTGAGGACCCGGCTTACCGCGCGGAGCTCGACGGCCTGCTGCGCGACTTCGGCGGGCGCCCCACCCCGCTCTACCGCGCGCGGCGGCTCTCCGAGCGCCTCGGCCGGACGGTGTACCTCAAGCGCGAGGACCTCAACCACACCGGCTCGCACAAGCTCAACAACGCGCTCGGCCAGGCGCTCTTGGCGCGGCGGATGGGCAAGCGCCGCATCATCGCTGAGACCGGCGCCGGCCAGCACGGGGTCGCGACCGCGACCGTCTGCGCGCTGCTGGACCTGGAGTGCGTCGTCTACATGGGCGTCGAGGACACCCGCCGCCAGCGCCCCAACGTGCAGCGGATGGAGCTGCTCGGCGCGACCGTGCACCCGGTGGACGCGGGCGCGCGCACGCTCAAGGAGGCCACCTCCGCGGCGATCCGCGACTGGGTCGCCAACGTGCGCGACACCCACTACGTGATCGGCTCAGTCGTCGGCCCCGCGCCCTACCCGGCGCTGGTGCGCGACCTACAGCGCGTAATCGGAGACGAGGCCCGTGCGCAACTGCTGGAGCGCGAGGGCCGTCTCCCGGCGCGCGTCGTGGCGTGCGTCGGCGGAGGCTCCAACGCGCTGGGGATCTTCACCGCGTTCCTCGACGACCCCGGCGTCGAGCTGATCGGCGTGGAGGCCGGTGGGGATGGGATCGACACTCCTCGCCACGGCGCCCCGCTCACGGTCGGCGGGCGCGCGGGCGTGCTGCACGGGGCGCTCTCCGCGGTGATGCAGGACGAGGAGGGCCAGATCATCGAGGCGCACTCCATCTCCGCGGGGCTCGACTACCCCGGCACCGGCCCCCAGCACGCGCACCTGCGCGACTGCGGCCGCGCCCGCTACGTCGCCGTCAGCGACCGCGACGCGCTCGCCGCGTTCGCGGAGCTGGCCCGCCTGGAGGGCATCATCCCGGCGCTGGAGACCGCCCACGCGCTTGCCTGGGTGCTCGCGCAGGCCGGCGGCGAGCTCGACCTCGTCTGCCTCTCCGGCCGCGGGGACAAGGACCTCGCGGAGGTCCTGGCGCTGTCGTGAGCGGCATCGAGCGTCTTGCCGCCGCCTTCGCCGGCACGCACGGTCGTGCGGCCACGCTGATGCCCTACCTGATGGGGGGCTACCCCACGCTTGCGGAGTCCACTCGCATCGGCGAGGCGTGCGTGCTCGCCGGGGCGGACGTCCTCGAGCTCGGCGTGCCCTACTCGGACCCGCTCGCCGACGGGCCCGTGATCCACGACGCCGCCACCCGCGCGCTCGCCGCGGGAGCCAGCCTGACCGGGGTGCTCGAGGTCGCCCGCGCGCTCGCCCCCTCCGTGCCGGTGGTGCTGATGTGCTACGCCAACATGGTCCTCGCGGGGGCGGGTGGGGCTCCGATCCAGGCTTTCGTGGAGCGGCTCGCGCGCACCGGCGCCGCCGGGCTGATCGTGCCCGACCTGCCCTTCGAGGAGGCCGCCGAGGTGCTCGCCGCCTGCGACGCGCACGGCCTGGCGCTCGTGCCGCTCGCTGCCCCCACCACCCCGCCTGAGCGCCTCGCCGAGATCGGGGCGCGCGCGCGTGGGTTCCTCTACACCGTCTCGGTCGTCGGCACCACCGGGGAGCGCGACGCGCTCGCGGAGCGCTTCGCCGAGGTCGTCGCCCGTGCCAAGGCCGCCACCGCCGTGCCAGTGGCGCTCGGCTTCGGGATCTCCACTCCCGTGCAGGCCCGCCAGGCGGCGGACGCGGGCGCGGACGGGGTGATCGTCGGCACCCGCCTCGTACGCGCCGCGGGTGAATCGGAGGACCCCGCCGCTGCCGTTGGCGCGCTCGTCGCCGAGCTCGCCGCCGGGTTGGAGTAGCCGCAAGTGGATCCGATTGCGTCCGGCGTGCGGGCGTGGGCATGCATGGGTGTGCTAGCGAGGCAACCCGCGCGCGCGGCCGGTAGGATGCCTCACGCGATGGGATTGATCCTCACCGTAACCGCCGGCCTCGTCGTGTGGGTCGTGCTCTGGGCTCTCGGCGCCAAGGGGTTCGATGCGTTCATGCTCGCCACCGCCATCATGCTCGTCGGCGCCTGCCTGCGGATCCTCTCCGGCTACCTGCCCGGCCGCCGCCGCAGCAGCACCTGAGCGGCCGGTGCGCTTGCGCTGGCTCCGGCTGGATCCGCTCCGATCCCGCGTGGCCCCCGGAGTGGCCGGCCTCGCCCTGCTCGCGGGCGTCGCGGGGTGCGGCGGGGTTGCGATATCGACCGCGGGCACCACGCCCGGGAACGAGCTCACGGTCTACTCGAGCCTCCCCCTGCAAGGCCCCGATGCCTCCGTCTCCGGGCAGATCGTCGACGGCGAGAAGCTCGCGCTCGTGCAGGCCGGCGGGCGCGTCGGGCGCTTCAAGATCGACTTCGCCTCGCTTGACGACGCCAACCCCAAGACCGGGGAAGCCACGCCCGGGATCACCGCCAACTACGCCCGCGTCGCCGCTCAGGACACCTCCACGATCGCCTACATCGGCGACCTCGATTCCGCCGCCACGGCCGTTTCGCTGCCGTTGATCAACGCCGCCGGCATCCTCCAGGTCAGCCCGGGAAGCCCGTACGTCGGACTGACCTCCTCGCTCGACGCCGGCCAGGACGAGCCCGAACGCTTCTACTTCACGGGGCAGCGCACCTTCGTCCGCCTCGTGCCCGGCGATCCCGTGCAGGCCGCCGCCCAGGTCAAGCTGATGCGCGCGCTGCACCTCAAGCGGGTGTACGTGATCGAGGACCAGAACCCCTTCGACGTCCCCCTTGCGCAGATCCTCGCCGAAGACGCCAAGCGCGCCGGCATCGAAGTACTCGGTGAAGACCAGCTCGACACCGCCGCCGGCACCGAATTCGCCGGGGAGGTCCAGAAGGTGCTTGAAAGCGGCGCTCGCGCCGTGTTCTTCAGCGGCCTCCCGGGCGCCGGCGCCGTGGCGCTCTGGCAGCAGCTGCACGACGCCGATCCCCACCTGCGCCTGCTCGGGCCAAGCGACCTCGCCGAACCGTCCTTCGCCGCCGGCATCGGCTCCGCCGCGGCGCTCACCTACCTGACCACCCCGCTGCTGCCGCTCTCGCTCTACCCCCCCGCCGCCCAGCGCGTCCTGGTCGAATACGCCCGGCACTTCCATCGCGCGCCCGGGCCCTACGCGCTGTACGGGTACGAGGCGATGAGCGCCGTGCTGCTGGCGATCCGCCGCGCCGGCCGCCACGGCGACGATCGCCAGACCGTGATCCACCAGTTCTTCGCGATCAAAGGCCGCGACTCCGTGCTCGGGCGCTACTCGGTGCTCCCCGACGGTGACACCACCCTCTCCCGCTACGCGGTCGATCGCGTCCACGGCGGGCGCCTGGTGTTCTACCGGGCCATGGAACTGCCGCCCGCGAGCTAATCCATATTCAGCGCCGCGGCCAGCGCCTCGTCCAGGTGTGGGTGGCGGAACTCGTAGCCGAGGACCAGCGGCTTCACCGGCAGCACGCGCGCGCCGCTCGTCACGATCTGCGCCATCTCCCCGTACAGCGCTCGCAGCGCCGCTCCTGGCACGGGCAGCACCGCAGGGCGGTGCAGCGCCCGGCCGAGCGCCCGCGAGAGCTCGCGGTTGGTGACCGGCTCCGGGGCCGTACCGTTGACTGGGCCTGACCACCGCTCGTCCTCCAGGGCCGTGCACATGATCCCCGCGAGGTCTTCGACGTGGATCCACGACACGTATTGGCGGCCTCCCGCCACCGGGCCGCCCACTCCCAGGCGGAAGGGGGGCAGCATCTTTGCCAGCGCCCCCCCGCGGGCGTCGAGCACCACGCCCGTGCGCACCTGCACTGAGCGCACCCCCATGTCCTCGACCGCGCGCGCCTGCTCCTCCCACGCCACGCACACTTCCGCCAGGAAGCCGCTCCCCGCGGGCGCCTCCTCGTCCAGCGGCTCCTCCCCGCGCGGGCCGTAGTAGCCGATCGCCGAGGAGCTCACCACCACCTGGGGCCGGCCCTCGCCGCCGCGGGAGCCGCACTCGCGCAGGCCCTCCACCAGATGGCGCGTGCCGACCGTGCGGCTCTCCCGGATCGCCCGCTTAGCGCTACGGGACCATCGCTGCGCGACGGGCTCACCCGCGAGGTGCACCACCGCGTCGCGTCCCTCCAGGGCCTCCGCCGGCGCCCGTTCGCCCAGCGGGTCCCACCGCGTCGCCTGCACGCCGAGCCTCGCTGCGGCCCGCTCGGGGTCGCGCGAGAGCACCGTGACCTGCGCCCCCTCCGCCCGCAGCCGCGCGAGCAGCGTCGTCCCGATCAGGCCCGTCGCGCCGGTGACGGTGACCCGCATCGCATCACGCCGCCGTGGGCGTGCCGGTCGCCGTGTCGCCCTGCGCGAACCCGACCTCCTGGCCCGCCAGCGCCATGCCGCTGGTGCGCGCTTGGTCGGCGACCGCCGAGGCCACCGCGCTCGCGACGTCGCGGTTGAAGACGGAGGGGATGATGTAGTCCTCGCGCAGCTCCTCCTCGGGGACGATCGCCGCGATCGCGCGCGCCGCCGCCATCTTCATCTCCTCGGTGATCGCCCGTGCGCGCACGTCGAGCGCCCCGCGGAAGATCCCAGGGAAGCACAGCACGTTGTTGATCTGGTTGGGGTAGTCCGAGCGGCCCGTGGCCATCACCCCGGCTATCCCGTCGGCGTCCTCGGGCCGCACCTCGGGAT
>JBOGYA010000176.1:0-6078 GCA_050696515.1 Solirubrobacteraceae bacterium | reverse complement strand
CGAGGTCGCGCACGTCGATGCGCTCGTCGGCGGCGTGGATCAGCGGCATCGCCTCCAGCAGCGACTGGTGGCGCTGGGGAAAGAAGCCGTAGGCGACGCACTCGGGGAAGGCGGCGCGGAAGTGGCGGGAGTCGGTGAAGCCGGGGAGGACCACCGGCACAACCTCGGCGCCGGGGTCGCGCGACGCCACCCAGGCGGAGATGGCGTCCATCAGCGGCGAGTCCGCGGGGGAGCTGTTGCCGACGACCCGCTCGGTGAACTCGATGTGGAAGTCCGGCGGGGGGGCGGGCTCCACGACCGCGTCGCCCCCCGGCTGCTCCACGCCGCCCGCCTGCCCAGGACCCCTTGCCCCATCCTCTGCCCCCAGCCGATCTCCACCTCCCGGGACGCGTCCAAAGACTTCCGCGACCCCGCGGAGCACCTCCGCTTCGCCGAGGCCGGGGGGCACGCGGCAGTCCACCTTCAGCTCCGCGCGGCTCGGGATCACGTTGACCTTCTCCGAGGCGCGGATGCGGGTGGGGGCGAAGGTGACGCCGAGCATCGGCTCGAACATGCTCGCCAGGCGGGGGTCGGCGGCGAGCATGTTCGCGACGGCTCCCGCGGGGTCCTCGGGATCCTCGCCGATCCCGCGCAGGAACGCGGCGGGCTCGGGGGTGAGCGTGTAGGCGGGCTGGCGCGCGCCGAGCCGCCGTAGTAGCGGGCCCATCTTCAGCAGGGCGTTCTCGGCGATCTTCGGCATCGAGGCGTGCCCCGCGACCCCGTCGGTCGTGAGGGTGAAGCGGAAGACCCCCTTCTCGGCGCAGCACACCCCGTAGCGGCGGCGGCCGCGGTACTCGAACACCGCGCCTCCGCCCTCGTTGACGAGCAGCTCGCAGCGGACCTTCTCGGGGTGGGTGCGGGTCAGCCATTCCGCTCCGAGCTCTCCGCCGGTCTCCTCGTCGACGACCGCCACGACCAGCAGGTCCCCGCGCGCCGGCCGCCAGCCGGAACGCGCCAGCGAGGCCGCCGCGGCGGCCTCGGCGGCGACCTGGGACTTCATGTCGAGCGCCCCCCTACCCCACACGCACCCCTCGGCCAGCGCCCCCGACCAAGGGTCGCGCCGCCACTCGGAGGGGTCGGCGAGCACGGTGTCGACGTGGCCGAGGTAACAGAGCGTGGGACCGTCGGCGGCCCCACGCAGCCGCGCCACGAGGTTGGGCCGGTCGGGACGGGCCCCCAACAACTCGCACTCGAAGCCTGCGCCCGAGAGAAGCGCGTGCAGGTGCTCCTGCGCCGGCAGCTCGTTGCCGGGCGGGTTGACCGTGTCGAAAGCGATCAACCGCTGGAGCAGCTGGACGCTCTCGGAGGCAAGCGTGGACGCTTCGCGGATGCTGCGTCCTCCCTCGCTCATGTGCTGAGCACATTTCGCTCAGTGCGTCCTCGCCCCGCTCGATCCACGCCCGCCTCGTGCGTATCGGGACATCTGCTCACCCGGGGATCGTACGCCGATCACGGCGGACCCCGGGCACGGCCGCGAGCAGCTCGCGCGTGTAGGGGTGTTGCGGTGAGCTGTAGAGCGTCTCGTTGGAGGCCAGCTCGACGATCCTGCCGGCGCGCATCACCGCCACGCGGTCGGCCATCTGGCGCACGACCGCGAGGTCATGGGAGATGAGCAGCAGCGTCAGGCCCAGCTCGCGCCGCAGCTCGCGCAGCAGCTCGAGGATCTGAGCCTGGATCAAGACGTCCAGCGCCGACACCGGCTCGTCGGCGATCAGCAGCTTGGGGCGCAGCGCGAGCGCGCGCGCCACCCCGATCCGCTGGCGCTGGCCGCCCGAGAATTCGTGGGGGTAGCGGTTGTGGTGCTCGGGGCGCAGGCCCACCCTGTCCATCAGCTCGCACACGGCGCGCCTGCGCTCCGCCCTGTCGCGGTGCAGGCCGTGGATCGCAAACGGCTCGCCGATGATCGAACCGGCCGTCTTGCGGGGGTTCAGCGAGGCGTGAGGGTCCTGGAAGACGATCTGCATCTCGCGGCGCGCGGCCTTCAGCGCCGCACCCCGCAGGTGGGCGATGTCGTGGCCCTGAAAGCGGATCTCGCCGCCGGTGGGCTCGAGCAGGCGCATGATCAGGCGCGCGGTGGTGCTCTTGCCGCAGCCGGTCTCGCCCACCAGCCCAAGCGTCTCGCCGCGCCGCAGCTCGAAGCTGACTCCCGCGACAGCCTCGACCGCGGCGACGCGACGCTGAAACACCACGCCGCGCGCGATCGGGAAGCGCTTGACGAGATCGCGCACCTCCAGCAGCGGCTCGGGCGTCCGCTCCCGTTCGCGCTCGCGCGGGCGCTCGAGCGTCGGCGTCGCGCGCAAGAGCTCCTCGGTGTAGGGGTGCTGAGGCGAGGCCAGGATTTGCTGGGCGGGGCCCCGCTCCACGACTCGTCCCGCGTACATCACCGCGATCTCGTCGGCCATCTCGGCGACGACCCCGAGGTCGTGGGTGACGAGCAGGATCGCCATTCCGAGCTCCTGCTGCAGGCGCCGCAGCAGCGCGAGGATCTGCGCCTGCACGGTCACGTCGAGCGAGGAGGTGGGCTCGTCGGCGATCAGCAGCTTCGGCTCGTTGGCGAGCGCCATCGCGATCAGCACGCGCTGGCGCATCCCGCCGGAGAGCTCGTGCGGATAAGCGTCCACGCGCCGTGCCGGATCGGGGATCCCGGCCAACTCCAGCAGCTCGATGGCGCGCTCCCGTGCGGCGCGCTTGGAGACCTCGCGGTGGGCGCGAATCGCCTCGACCAGCTGGGCCCCGACGCGGTGCAGCGGGTGCAGCGATAAAAGCGGGTCCTGGAAGACGATCGCGAGCTCGTTGCCGCGCAGCGCACGCATCCCCCGCTCGGGCAGGGTCAGGAGATCGACGCCCTCGAACACAACCCGCCCCGAGATGCGCGCCCCCTGGCGCCGGGTGAGGCCCATCAACGTCAGCGCCGAGACCGTCTTGCCCGACCCCGACTCCCCGACGATCCCGAGCGTCTGGCCGCGATGGACCTCGTAGGAGATCCCGTCCACGGCGTGCACCACCCCGTCCTCGGTAGGCAGCTCCACGCATAGGTCTTCGACACGAAGCAACGGCTCGCTCATTTAAATCGGACCCGCGGATCGAGATAGGCGTAGGAGATGTCCACGAGGATGTTGGCCACGACGATGAACAGCGCGGCCACCAGCACGGTGCCCTCGATGATCGGGAAGTCGGCGTGGGTGAGGGCCTCCCAGTTCAGGCGCCCCACCCCGGGGATGTTGAAGACGACTTCGATCAGCAGCGCGCCGCCGAGCAGCGTGCCGAGGTCGAGGCCGAGCACGGTGACGATCGGGGTGACCGCGGCGCGCACGCCGTGGCGCATGACCACGCGCCGCTCAGAGAGGCCCTTGGCGCGCGCGGTGCGGATGTAATCCTGGTCGAGCACGTCCAGCAGGCTGCTGCGCAAGAGGCGCGCGTACACCGCGGCGAAGGTCGCGGCGAGCACCAGCCAGGGCAGGATCAGCGAGGTGAGCCATTTCCCGGGGTCGGAGCTGAGGCCGACGTAGCTGCCGGCGCCGGGAAAGATGCCGAGCTTGCCGATGTCGGAGGCAAACAGGAACAGCGCGATCAGCCCGAGCCAGTATTCGGGGGCGGAGATGAGCACCAGCGCGGTCCCCATCGCGGTGCGGTCCAGCAGCGTGCGCCGCCGGACCGCGGAGACGATCCCGATTGAGAGGCCGCTAACCAGCCAGATCACCACGGCGCCGGCGGCGAGCGAGATCGTGGCGGGCAGGCGTTCGGCGATCAGACTCCTGACGGAGGCGCTGCTGTAGTAGCTGTAGCCGAGGTCGAAGTGCAGGACCACCCCCTTCACGTAGTCGTAGAACTGGGTGTAAACCGGCCTGTCCAACCCCAGCTCGTGGGAGATGTAGGCGATCGCCCGCGGGCTCGGGTTGCGCCCGGCCCGCAGCACCGCGGGGTTGGCGGTGGGGAAGACGTCGAAGAACAGAAACGTGAGCGCCGCGACGATGAACAGCAGCGCGACGCCCCACAGGATGCGGCGGATGATGTAAAGGGTCAACTCACTTCAGCGAGGTGAAGTCGTAGTCCCACGCCCCGTTGTCCCACAGCTCGTTGACGCCGGCGACGTTTCGTCCCTCGATGTTGCCCTGGCTCACATACACCTCGGGGGCCGCGACCGCCTGCTGGACCAGCATTTCGTCGATCTTCGCCCACGCCTCGGCGCGCGCCGGTTCGCCGACGACCAGCGTCGCCCGCTGCATCGCGGCGTTGATCTGGGGGTTGTTCACCTGGCTCCAGTTGGAGTTGTTGGCGGAGGTGATCGCGGGCCCGTAGAACGGCGGGTACAGCACCGTCTGGGGGTCGGCGAAGTCGCGCGTCCAGCCCACGTTCGGGCAGACGTCGATCTCCTGCGCGGGCACACCGCAGTACTTTTCGTACATCACCGACTTTTCGACGAGGCTCAGGTGGGTCTTGAAGCCGAGGTTCTGCAGCGCCTGGTTGACGATCTGCGCCATCCCCGCTTCCGGTTCACCGGTCGTGCCGACCACCTGAACGGTCCGGCCCCCGGTGTACCTGCCGCTCGGGTAGCCGGCGAGCTTGATGTACTTTTCGGCAACCGCCATGTCACCTTCGGGGTGCTCGTTGTAGTCGACCTTCGGCCCCGCGGCGCCGCCGGCCTGTTCATAGCCGGCCACGCCGGGGTAGAGGAAGTGCGTCATCGGCTGCGCCACCAGCGCGCCGCCGCGCACCTTGACGATCGCCTCGCGGTCGAGCGCCGCCCACACGGCCTTGCGCAGATCGACGTTGGCGAACGGCCCGTGCGCGTTGTCCAGCGAGGCGTAGTAGGTGCCGGAGTCGGGCGTGAAGGTGATCTGCTGCGGGTAGTGCTCGTACGCTTCCTTGACGATCGACTGCGCGGGCGTGTCGTTCTGGATCGTGTGCTCGCCTCGTAGCACCTGCTGGCCGATCACGGTTGGGTCGCCGCCGATGTTGATGTCGATCTGGTCGAGGTAGGCGGGCCGGAAGTCGGTGTGGGGGTTCCAGCGGGGGTTGCGCACGAGCGTCGCGGACTTGCCCTGCTGGTAGCCGATGCCCAGGAATTTGCCGCTGCTGTCGGCCTTCAGCATGTACGGTCCGGTCGCCACCAGGTATTCGGTGCCGTAGGTCGTGGGGTGGTGGGCGTCCAGCGGCTTGGCGAACTCCGGTGGGACCGGGGCCGACAGCGGCAGGCTGAGCGCCCCCGCGAGGATCGCGGCCGTGGGTTTGGTGAGGTGAAAGACGATCGTTTCGCTGTTCGGCGTTTCGATTCCGGGAATCGGGCCGCCCTTGGCTTCTTCCACGCCGACCACGTCGCTGAAGTAGGTGAGGAAGTAGGGGTTGGCGACGTTCGGGTTGGCGCCGCGCTCGATCGCGTAGGCGACGTCGCCGGAGTTGACTTCACGGTTGACGGGCGGGCTGAAGTAGATGTGCGGCTTGATGTGCACGGTCACGGTCTTGCCCCCGTCCGAGACGATCGGCGGGCCCGCGGCGACGTCCGGGTCGAGCTTGGTGGCCGTGTTGGGGAGGTAGGAGTAGAGCGGACGTTGCGTGGCGAACATGATTGTGTAGTCCGCGGCGCCGTACGCCTCGCCGGGATCGAAGTGTTCGAAATCCTCGTGGTCGTAGACGGTCAGCACACCGCCGCGCCGCTTGCCGCTGAGCTGCTGGCTTGCGGGAGACTCGCCCGCCTTGAGTGGGATGGCGCTCGCACCGATGCCCGAGCCGCTGTTGCTGGAGCCGCAGGCTGCGAGCACGATTGCGAGCAGTCCAGAGATCGCCGCAAACGCCGCAGCGTCTCTCCATCTGTGGTGATTAAACATATGCCTCACTCCTCCTCATCTGATTGGGGTCCTCCGCGGGTTGAGGGCATCTTGCAGGCCGTCGCCGAGCAAGTTGAAGGCGAGCACTGTGAACAGCAGCGCGAGGCCGGGAAACAACATGTACCACCACGCGGTGTTGAAGATCGGGGTGGCGTCGGCGAGCATCTGCCCCCAGCTGGCGGTCGGCGCGCGCACGCCGACACCGAGGAAGGAG
>JBOGYA010000175.1:0-6104 GCA_050696515.1 Solirubrobacteraceae bacterium | reverse complement strand
ACCGCTTGGAGGCGGCGTATGCGGGCCAGGCCACGATGGAGGTCCCGGACGACCTCGCCACTGCGTTGAGCGCCCAGCCCGCGGCACAGGCGATGTTCGACGCTCTCACCAGCCAGAACCGCTACGCGATCCTGTTCCGGATCCATGACGCCAAGCGGGCGCAGACGCGAGCGCGGCGCATAGAGCAGTTCGTAGCCATGTTGGTCTGCGGCGAGACGCCCCACCCGCAGCGGCGCACGCTCCCCGACTGACAGCCGGCGTGGCTATGTTGGTGGCGTGGGCGAGATCGAGGTCACCTACTTCAACGACCCGGGGTGCCCGTGGGGCTACTCCGTCAGCCCCGCGCTGGCGGTGCTGCGGTGGCGCTATGGCGCGCAGCTGCGCTGGCGGCTGGTGACGATCGGCTTGGCGGAGAGCGCGGAGCGGTACGCCGAGCACGGCTACACCCCCACCCGCGCGGCGCTTGGACAGTTCAAGTACCGCGAGCGCTACGGGATGCCCTTCGCGATCGCCCCCCGGGCGCGCGTGCCCGCCACGGCGCGCGCGTGCCGTGCGATCGTGGCCACGCGCCTGCTCGACCCCGCGCGCGAGTTGCAAGCGTTGCGGGCGTTGCAGTTCGGGTGGTTCACCACCACGTTGCTGCTCGACGAGGACCGCGACATCGCGCGAGCGCTGGAGCGCGTGGAGGGCCTCGACGTGCAGGCGGTCGTGGGGGCGCTCGACGACGACCGCGTGAGCGAGGCCTACGAGGCCGACAAGCGGGAGACCCGCCGGGCGGAGGGCAGCCCCACGCACTTCCAGGGCAAGGCGCGCCAGACCGACGGGCCGGTGCGGTACTCCGCGCCCTCGCTGGTCTTCACCGCGGGTGCGGGGTCGGCCGCGGAGCACCGCCTGGAGGCAGGGGGCTTTCAGCGGGTCGAGGCGTACGACGTGTTGATCGCCAACCTCGACCCGACGCTTGCGCGCGAGCCCCCGCCGGAGCAGCCGGAGGCGGCGTTGGAGCGCTTCCCGGAGGGCCTCGTCACGCAGGAGGTGGCGGCGGTCATGGCGCAGGGCAACGACCCCCCGGACCGCGCCGGTGCCGAGCGCATGTTGATCGAGCTGGTGGGAGCGGGCGCGGCGCGGCGCACCGCGTTGGGCGACGACGCCCTGTGGCAGCTCGTGTGAGCCGCTGACACCGGCGCCGCCCGTTCGATAGGGCGCCCGCCGCCGCGCGCCGGAGCCCGCTCGCTCGGACAGCCCGCCGGTTTGCCCGCCCACACCGCGGGTGGCGGCGGCCGAGCGGATGACGGTCCCGCGCATCCCCGCGGGTGGGTAGCCTCCAACGCTGCGCACATGACCCTCACGATCACCCTCCCCGACGGCAACCACCTTGCGCTCCCCGATGGGGCCACGGGCGCCGACGCGGCCGCTGCGATCGGGCCCGGCCTCGCGCGCGCGGCGCTGGCGGTGCAGGTGCAGCCCGCAGAGCCGGGCGGGCCGGCCGAGGTGCGCGACCTCGCGCGCCCGCTGCCGGACGGGGCGCGCATCGCGATCCTGACCGCGCGCAGCGAGGGCGAGGAGCCGCTGCGGCTGATCCGCCACGACGCCGCGCACGTGCTCGCGGCAGCCGTGATGGAGCTGTACCCGGGCGTGAAGATCTCGATCGGCCCGGCGATCGAGCAGGGCTTCTACTACGACTTCGAGTTCCCCGACGGCGTGAGCGTCTCCGAGGCGGACTTCCCGGCGATCGAAGAGCGGATGCGCGCGCACGTGAAGGCGGCGGAGCGCTTCGAGCGCGAGGACGTTCCGGTCGCCGGCGCCCGCGCGCGCTTCGAGGCGGAGGGGCAGGACTACAAGGTGGAGCTGATCGACGACCTCGCGCGGGTGGCGGCGCAGGCGGCAGACGGCGGGGGTGGCGAGGGTGCCGACGGCGGTGGCACTGTGGATGGTGGGGCCTTGGGATCGTCCGCGCGGCGCAACGCTCCGGCCGAGCGCGTGGGGGCGGGGCCTCCTACCCCGCCACGAGGCGCAGCTGCGCAACCACTGGAGACCGTGTCGCTGTACACCAATGGCCCCTTCACCGACCTCTGCCGCGGCCCGCACGCGCCGACCACGAAGACGGTGGGCGCGTTCAGGCTGCAGTCGGTCGCGGGCGCGTACTGGCGGGGGGACTCGACGCGCACGATGCTGACCCGCATCTACGGCACGGCGTTCTTCACGAAGGCCGAATTGGAGGCCCACCTGGAGCGCCTGGAGCAGGCGCGCGCGCGCGACCACCGCAAGCTGGGGCGGGAGCTCGACCTGTTCATGTTCTCCGAGCTTGCACCGGGCAGCCCGATCTGGAAGCCGGCCGGCGTGGCGATCTGGAACGCGCTCACCGATCTCTGGCGCCAGGAGAACCTCAGCCGCGGCTACCGCGAGGTGCGGACGCCGATCCTGTGGGACGCCGAGCTGTTCAAGCAGTCCGGGCACTGGGACACATACCGCGAGCACATGTACTTCGTCGACGTCGACGAGCGCCAGATGGGCCTCAAGCCGATGAACTGCCCGGGCCACGTCCAGATCTACAAGGACGCCCGGCACTCCTACCGCGACCTGCCGATCCGCTACTCCGAGCAGGGGCTCGTCCACCGCCACGAGCTGGCCGGCGTGCTGCACGGGCTAATGCGCGTGCGCCCGATCACCCAGGACGACGCGCACATCTTTTGCACCGAGGAGCAGGTGCAGGAGGAGGTCGTGCAGTGTCTGCGCTTCGGTTTTTACCTGTACCGGCTGTTCGGCTTCGAGCCCCGCCTGGAGCTCTCGACCCGTCCTGAGAAGCGCATCGGCAGCGAGGAGATGTGGGACCGCGCGGAGGCGGCGCTGGCGGGAGCGCTTCAGGCGGAGGGCCTCGCATATGAGGTCAACCACGGGGACGGCGCGTTCTACGGCCCGAAGATCGACCTGCACATGACTGACTCGATCGGGCGCTCGTGGCAGTTGGGAACGGTGCAGCTGGACTACTCGATGCCCGAGCGCTTCGACCTGCACTACACGGGCGCCGACAACGCGGAGCACCGTCCAGTGATGATCCACCGCGCGCTGCTGGGATCCTTTGAGCGGTTCATCGGCATCCTGATCGAGCACTGCGCGGGCGAGCTGCCGCTGTGGCTGGCGCCGGTGCAGGCGATCGTAATGACGCTGTCGGAGCGCTTCAACGAGTACGGCGCCACGGTACAGGCCAAGCTACGCGAGCACGGGCTGCGCTGCGAGCTGGACGACCGCTCAGAGTCGATCGGCCGCAAGGTGCGCGAGGCGGAGCTGCGCAAGACCCCCTACATGCTCGTGGTCGGTGAGCGCGAGCAGCGCGAGGGCATGGTCGCGGTCCGCGAGCACCGCGCGGGAGACACCGGGAGCCTCACGGTGGAGGAGGCCGTGCGTAAGCTGGCACGGGCGGCGCAGCGACGCCCGGCGGCGGGGTAGGAAGCCCCGCCCCCCCGCGCGCTGTCGCGGCGGCACCTGCGCGGATGCGCACCCCCCCTCCACCCGCGTGACGGATATTCATGGCCCCCTTGCGCGCCGCCGGTGCCCCGTTATACTCGGCCCTCTTGAGCTCCGCACCTACAGAGCGCCGCGCCCTGATACAAGCTTGACGCGCGATCAGGACAACTAGTGGCCGTACCGCGCAGGTTCGACCGGCGCCCGCCCGAGCGGGACACAACGAGGATCAACGAGCGGATCCGCGTGCCCGAGGTGCGCCTGATCGACGATCAGGGCGCCCAGGTGGGCGTGTTGAAGACGCCCGAGGCGCTGCGCTTCGCGCAGGAGCGCGACCTGGACCTGGTGGAGGTCGCGCCCGAGGCGCGCCCCCCGGTGTGCAGGGTGTTGGACTACTCCAAGTACAAGTACGAGCAGGCCCAGAAGGTCAAGCAGGCGAAGAAGCACCAGCAGCAGATCACGGTGCGCGAGATCAAGTTCCGCCCGAAGATCGCACAGCACGACTACGACACCAAGAAGCACCACGTCGAACGGTTCCTGCGCCACAAGGACAAGGTGAAGGTGACGATCATGTTTCGCGGGCGCGAGGTCACGCACCCCGAGCGCGGCACGCTGATCCTCGATCGGCTCGCGGAGGAGCTCGAGGAGTTGGGGGTCGTGGAGCAGCGCCCGATGCAGGAGGGGCGCAACATGACGATGATGCTGGGTCCCTCCAAAGCGGTGTTGGCGGGCCGCTTCGATGCTTCCCCCGACGGCGGGGGCCTCTCCGAGGACGCCCCGGCGGGCGAGCCGGCGGACGCCGATGGCACGGTGCAAGCCGCTCCGTCGGGCGGGAGCGCCGGGACCGATGGTCCACAGGAGGCCGCTGCCGAGGCGCCTGCTGCGGGGGCACCTTCCCAGGAGACCGCACCCGAGGGCGTCGCCCCCGAGCAGTAGTCAAGCCGCGGCGCGGGAGCCCTTCATCGCGAACATCGCGGCGTCGGCGTGGTGCAGGAGCTGCTCGGCGGTGGAGCCGTCGTGGGGGTAGACGCTCGCACCGAGGCTCGCGCCGACTTTGACGGCGCACGCCTCGATCCGGATCGGCTCCGCGAGGGTGAAGCGCATGCGCTCCATGAACGCCTGCACCTCGCGGGAGGGGTGGCGCAGCATCGAGAGTAGCGCCACGAACTCGTCGCCCCCGTAGCGCGAGATCAGCTCGTCCTCGCGGATCGCCCCCGTGAGCCGTTCGGCGAGCGCGCGCAGCACGCCGTCCCCGGCGCGGTGGCCGAGCGTGTCGTTGATCTGCTTGAACCCGTTGAGGTCCATGTACACGAGCGCCACCGCGCACCCGTGGCGCTGGGCGCGGGAGATCGAGCGGTCGAGTTCCTTGTGGAACAGCCGCCGGTTGGCGAGGTCGGTGAGCTGGTCGTGGTGGGCCTGGTGCTGGAGCTGCTCGAGGATCGTGCGCCGCTCGGAGATGTCCGCGAAGGTCGCGATCGCCCCGCACTGGCGGCCCTGGTCATCGAGCGCGGGCCGGGAGCTCAGCAGGACCCAGGTGACCGTGCTGCCGGGGCCGAGCACCCCGACGGTGATCGCCCGCCGCGCGCGCCCCGTTTGGAGGGTCTCGGCGATCGGGTGGGTGGCCAGCGACCAGGGGGAGCCGTCCTCGTGCAGGAAGCGCCAGCGCCGGTCGCGGGCGTGGCGGGAGAGGAGCTGGTCGTGGCTCATGCGCAGGATCCGCCCGGCGGCGTTGTTGGTGGAGACCACCCGCCCGTGGAGGTCGAACACGAGCACCCCCTCGGAGAGCATCTCGGAGGTGATGTGCATGCGGTTCTCCAGGGCCCGCAGCTCCGCGCGGCGGGCGCGCAGCTCGCCCCGCAGGCGCTCCGCGGAGGCGATCGACTGGGCGAGGCGCTCGCAGGCGAGGTCGAGCGCCCGTTCGGTGTCGAGCGCCCCGGCCTCCGCGATCTCCCGCAACGCTTGCGCGATCGCGGTGGGGGCGTCGGGGGGCAGTCCCTCCGAGCTCTCCAGGGCGGGGTGGGTGATAGAGGCTCTCTCCATCCAGGGTGTAATCGGCGTGGGAGCGCCGTTACATGACAGCCATCCGGCTCGCTGGACGGCTGTGAACCCCGGTCTGCCATAATCACCGCCCAGCGGGTGGCGCAGCCGGCTCCAGGACGGCGAGCCGGGCCCCTCAGTCATATGCCCAAGATGAAGACGCACTCCGGCGCAAAGAAGCGCTTCAAAGTCACCGCCACCGGCAAGGTGCGCGGCAGGCACGCCTTCACGAGCCACATCCTGGAGAAGAAGTCGCCCAAGCGCAAGCGCGCCCTGGGGGCGCCCGCGGCGCTCTCCGCGCACGACACCCCGCGCGTGAAGCGGATGCTGGGCGTGGGCACGAAAGGCTCGCCCAGGGCCGCCTCCGCGGCCGCTCGCTCCTCCGCTCCCAAGACGCCGAAAGGGGGCCGCTCGTGAGGGTCAAGCGCTCCGTGCACGCACGCAAGAAGCGCCGCGCCACCCTCGAGCTGACGAAGGGCTTCCGGGGGGAGGCGCACTCCAACTACAGACGCGCCAAGGAGGCGCTGATCAAGGCGGACACGTACGCCTACCGCGACCGGCGCAACCGCAAGCGCGACTTCCGGCGGCTGTGGATCACGCGCATCAAC
>JBOGYA010000174.1:0-6105 GCA_050696515.1 Solirubrobacteraceae bacterium | reverse complement strand
GCGCGACACCTCCCCCACCACCTCCGCCGCCTGCGCCGGGGACATCTGCGCCGGCACCGGCGGGGTCGCCACCCCCAGCGAGGCGAGCTGCTCCACGAGGCGCTCCACGCTCGCCGCCCGCGGACGCTCGTGCACCCGGTACAGGCACCCCACGTCGCGGCGCTGCAACTCCTGTGCGACCGCCTCGTTGGCCGCGATCATCAAGTGCTCGATCAGGCGGTGCGACTCAGTCTGTGCGCGGCCCCTGACCTCGCTCACTTCGCCGTCGGCGTCGAACTCGAACTCCGGCTCCTCGGAGTCGAGCGTGAGCGCGCTCCCCCGCCGCGCGCGCGCCTCCCCCAGCGCCGCCGACGCCTCCCGCGCCGCTCCGAGCGGCACGCCCCACGGCTCCCGCGCCGGTTGGAGCCCCGCGAAGATCGCGTCCACGCGGTCGTAGTCCAGGCGCTCGTCGGAGCGGATCGTCGAGCGGTAGAAGGCGGTCCGGCGTACCTCCGCGCCGTGGAGGTCCATCTCCACCGTCACCGCCGCCCGGTCGCGCCCCGGCACCAGCGAGCACGCGTCGTTCGAGAGCGCCTGCGGCAACATCGGCTCCACCGCGCCCGGCACGTACACGCTCGTGCCCCGCTCCCGCGCCTCCACGTCCACGGGGGAGCCCTCGCGCACGTAGGCGCTCACGTCCGCGATGTGCACCCACACCCGCACCGCACTGTCTCCCAGCCGCTCGGCGGACACCGCGTCGTCGAAGTCGCGCGCCGTCACGGGGTCGATCGTGAACGTCGCGAGCTCCCGCAGGTCCCGCCGCGCTGGCCCCCCGACCGCGACTCTTGGACGCTCGCGCGCGCTGCGCGCCGCGTGCTCCACCCCCTGCTCGAAGCGCCGCGCGAGGCCGCGCTCGCGCATCAGCTCCTCGATCGCGTCGCTCGCGCTCTCGCGCTGCTGCGGCGGCCACACCACGCGCGTCCCATCCGGCGTACGGCCACCCGCCCCACGGCCTCTGCCCCCCTGGCCGCTCCTGCCGCCCTTGCCAGCGCCCCGGCCGCCCTTGCCACCGCCCTGGCCGCTCTTACCGGCACCCCGGCCGCCCCGAGGAGGGTGGGGTGGAGCCATTACCTGTCGACTTTGGCGGCGAGCGTCCGCAACGCCACCGTCAGGCCCACGGGGCCGTCGACGCCATGGGGCACCGTCACTTCGGGGGTGAGCCCCGCGCCCTCGCGGACCCCGCCGCCGCCGAGGTTGTGGCCGTTGGGGGTGAAGTACTCGCCCACCGTGATGTCCAGGGCGCCGCCGTTGGCGAGCGGCTGCTCCTCCTGGAAGACGCCCTTGCCGAACGTGTGGGTGCCCACCACTGTGGCGCGGCGGTGGTCCTGCAGCGCCCCCGTCACGATCTCCGCGGCGGAGGCGGTGTTGCGGTCCACGAGCACCACCACCGGCACCGACGCCGGGATCGGATCGCCGACCGCCGCGATGGTCTGGGTCGGCTGGGTGCGTCCCCGCGTGGTGACCACCACCGCCCCCCGGGGCAGGAAGACGCTCGCGACCAGCTGCGCCTCTTCGACGAGCCCACCGGGGTTGGAGCGCAGGTCGAGCACGAGCCCTCGGGCGCCCGCGCCATGCAGCTCGTGTTCGACGGCTTCGCGCAGTTCCCCGTGAGCGCCGCCGCTGAACTCCGCGAGCGCCACCACCCCGAGCTTGACGCCGTGGACGGTGCGCGTGATCGAGGCCACCACCGGCTGGGAGATGGTGGCGCGGGTCACCGTCACGGTGCGCGTGCTCGAAGGTTCGCCCGCTCCGCCCCCGCGAGCGTGCCCGCCCGCCTGCCCGGACGGGCGCGCGGCCGGCCGTTCGACGCGCAGCACCACACTCGTGTTGGGGGGCCCTTTGACGAGGCTCGTCGCCGCGTCCTCCGGCAGGCCCGCGAGAGGGCGTCCGTTGACCGCCACAATCACGTCTTCCACGCGCAGGCCCGCCCGCGCGGCGGGAGAGTCGTTGAAGACCTGCACGATCCGCAACCCCCGCGGGTCGGGGTTGACCTCCACGCCGATGCCGCTGAAGCTCCCGGGGTGATCGAATTCGCGCAGCTCGCTCGGGGTGAGGTAGTGGGAGAAGCGGTCGTTCAAGCTCGCCACGGCGCCCGCGATCGAGGCGTTGGCGAGCTGCCCTTCGCCGATGGGGCGGTAGTAGTCGCGGTGGATCCGCGCGAGCGCTTCGTCCATCACCCGAGTGCCGCGGTTGGCCACCAGCGCACGCTGCATGAACCCGGGCAGGTCTTCGGGGTGCCCGCCCCACCAGACGCCCGCGACTACGAGCCCGCCCAGTACCACGAGCACCGCGAATGCGGCGGCGACGGTGGCGAGCGGCTGTCGTCGGCGGGGGGTCATGGCCTCTCAGCCTACGGGGTCGCATCCCCGGTGCGCGGCGCAGCGGGCGCAGTTGGCGGCTGGGCCGGTCGAGGCACGTGCCGGCGGGCGCAGAGAGCGGGCGGGCCGGTCGAGTGTGTTGCGCGACAGCACATGCCGGGCACAGCCGCGGGTCGAATAAGGTAGGCGGATGGCCCACGTCACCACCACCACCGTCCCCGCCAACGGCCTGCCGGTGCACCGGGTCGCGGTGCCTGGCACGCGCGCGCTGACCGCGCTGGTGGCGTTCGACGCGGGCGCGCGCACCGAGCGCACCGAGGAGAACGGGATGGCGCACTTCCTCGAGCACCTCGTGTTCAAGGGCGGGGAGAAGTACCCCACCTACACCGACGTCAACGAGACCGCGGAGCGTCTCGGGGGCATGTTGAACGCTTACACCTCCCACGACCTCGTGGCGTTCCACATCACGGTGCGCGCGGAGTCCGCCGCGGCGGCGATCGACCTGCTGAGCGACTTCGTGGGCCGCCCGCGGATCGACGCGGCCGAGCTCGACCGCGAGCGGGGGGTGGTGATCCAGGAGATCAACCGCGCCTACGACCAGCCCTCGACCGTCGCCGAGTACCTGATCGACCGCGCGGCCTTCGGGGAGCACCCGCTGGGGCGCACGGTGCTGGGACCGGAGGAGAACCTGCGCTCCTTCACGCGCGCGGCGATCGTCGCCTTCCGCGAGCGCCGCTGGGCGGGCGCGCGCGGAGGGGCGTTCCTGGTGGGCAACCTCGACCACCTGCCGGGCGAGGAGCAGTTGCACGAGCTGTTCGCCCGCTTCCCCGCGCTGGGCGCACCCGAGCCCTACGTGCCGGCGCCGGCGTTCGCGCCGGAGACCCTGGTGGAGCAGCGCGACACCAACCAGTCGCACCTGCGCATGATCTACCGGCCCGGCGTGACGGTGGGGGACCGCCGGCAGCGCGCGGCGCTCGCGATCTACTCGACGCTGCTGGGGGGCTCGATGGGCTCGCGGCTGTTCGACGAGATCCGCGAGAAACGGGGCCTCTGCTACTCGGTGTACGCGATCGACCACTCCTTCGCGGACGTCCCCATCCTGCAGCTCGGCTCGGGGCTCGACTCCACCAAGTGCATCGAGGCGTACACCCGGATGCGGGAGATCGTGGAGGAGCTGCGCGCGGACGGCCCCACCGAGGAGGAGGTCGCCCGGGCGCGCGCCTACGCCGCCGGCCGGCTGGTGTTGGCGTTCGAGAACACCAATGCGGTCGCGCGCTACGCCGCGGGCCAGTCGATCGTGTTCGGCGAGGCCATCGACCCCGACGCCGCGATCGCCGCGCTGGACGCGGTCACCTTCGATGAGGTCCGCGAGGTCGCGGCCGGGATCACGGAGAGCCTTGCGGTCGCGTGCGTGGGACCGCATACGGCGGCGGAGTTTTAGTCGGGCCGATCGCCTGCGCGGGCCGCATACGGCGGCGGAGTTTAGGCTCAGCTCGGAGCTTCCACGCCACCGTCCGGCCGCGGCCGAAGTGGCCGCGGCTCGCCATGCGAACGACGTCGGGCCTGCGCTGCGGCCAGCTGATCAATACGCCGATCGTCCCCAACCATCTCACGGATCCAACGACTTGCCTCGTCTAGGTCGAACGACTGAGCCTCGACCATCGCCTCGATATCGGCCCAATCCTGCGTCCGATCGAACATCGCCTTGAAAACGACCAGGGCGGTGCAGCTCAGGACCGGGATGGTGCGTCCTTCGAAGGGCACCCGCCGGACGTGGCCGCCGACGTAGTCGTGGAACGGGAGGACGTTGAGGAACAGGTCTACTGGCGTGATCCCCGACCTGAGCCGCACTTGGCCGTCGCGTTCGAGCCGTTCCAGCCGCTCCCCGCTGACCTCGATCCCCTCCGGAAGCGCCGCGAACACTTCGCGGGCCCGCTCAGATCCTACAAATACGTTGAAGTCGAGGTCTCTCGTGCCGCGCGGGTCGAGCGTGCAGTACGCCAGCGCGATGGCTCCGCCAACCGCGTGCGGGATGTGCGCTCGCTCCAGCGCGTCGTGAACGGCAAACAAGAGCTCGCTGAGATTGCTCATGCTCGGAGCTGGATCAACGGCGGATAGGCCAGCTCGTCTCGCGGCCGGTACGGCAACGCCTCAGCCAGCTCGAGCACCTGAGCCAAGACTCGGCCAGCGTGCTCCTCCGCGGCCACGTTGCGAGAAGGAGCTAGGTCCAACTGCATGCCAACTGCCTCGGCGATCTGCGCGAGCGCCGCCACCGATGGCTGCCGACGCCCGTTCTCGTATGCGTTCAACGCGGAGCGGTCAAGCCCGCTGCGACGCGCAAGCTCGGTTTGGCTGAACCCACTCACCCGGCGAATACGCGTAACCAACTCGGCCGCAACATCTTCGGCTGGCACAGTCATCTAAAAATCGTAGCACATCCGCCACGTTTACAGCTAGAAGTGTTGCATATCCACCTCTATTACCCGATCGCCACCATCCGATCGATCGGCACCCGCGCGCGCTCGGCGATCTCCGGCGGCACCCGCACCTCGAACTTCAAGTCCCTGAGCGAGTCGCGCAGCTTGGGCAGCGTGATCATCTTCATGTAGACGCAGCTCGCCTCGGCGTTGGCGGGGATGAAGTCGATGTCGGGCGCGGCCATGCGCAGCGGGTAGAGCATCCCCGTCTCGGTCGCGACGACCGCCTCGCGGCGGATTCCACCCCGCCCGCCCCGCTCTTTAGCGTCGCGCTCGGCGTCCCGCGCGTAGGCGAGCATCCCCCCGGTGGCGAGCATGTGCACGCCCTCCGCGGAGACGTCGCCCGCGGCGACGTACTCCATCACGCTCGTGGAGCACCCGCACTCGGGGTGGATCAGGAAGTCCGCGCCGGGGTGCGCGGCGCGCGTGGCCTCGATGTCGGCGGGGCGGATGCCGGCGTGCACGTGGCACTCGCCGTCCCACACGTGCATGCGCCGGCCGAGCTCCTTCTCGACATAGGCGCCGAGCCACATGTCGGGGCCGAACAGGATCTCGGTGTCCTCGCCGTGGGTGTCGTAGATGTGGCGCACCACCTCGACGGCGTTCGAGGAGGTGCAGCAGTAGTCGGTCAGCGCCTTCACCTCGGCGGTGGTGTTCACGTACATCACCACCACGCCCCGCGGGTACTGCGCGCGCCACTGCGCGAGCTGCTCGGCGTCGATCGAGGCCGCCAGCGAGCAGCCGGCGTCGAGGTCGGGGATCAGCACCGTCTTCTCGGGGCACAGGATCGAGGCGGTCTCCGCCATGAAGTGCACGCCGCAGAAGACGATCGTCCCACCCTCGGCCGCCGCGGCCTTGCGCGAGAGCCCGAGCGAGTCGCCGACGTAGTCGGCGACGTCCTGCACCTCGGGCACCTGGTAGTTGTGGGCGAGGATCACCGCGCCGCGCTCGGCGGCGAGCGCGCGCACCTCGCTCTGCAGCTCCGCGATCTCCTCAGAGGACAGTGCTGTCGAGGGTGCCTGAGTGGGAGCCATGGGCAGGTTCATGGCAGCGTCTCCAGTGTGAGAGAGAGGTCCAATGCGGGCGCCGAATGCGTGAGCGCGCCCATCGACACCCATTCTACCCCGGTCTGTGCGACGGCCCTGAGCGTCTCCAGGCTGACGCCGCCGCTCGCCTCCAGCTGCGCTCGTCCCGCGACGCGTGCGACCGCCGCGCGCAGCTGCTCGACGCTCATGTTGTCGAGCAGCAGCCGCGTCGCGCCCGCCGCGAGC
>JBOGYA010000173.1:0-6119 GCA_050696515.1 Solirubrobacteraceae bacterium | reverse complement strand
GGGCCGGGGCGCGCGCCCTCGCGCTGCCGGAGCCGGGCTCGCCGGCGCGCCCCGACGCCCGCTCTGTTGGCCGAGGACCGGCCAGCAGCAGCGCCGCGACCTGCTCGTCCACGGTGCTGCCGTCCTCGGAGAAGAGGGTGTCCGCGTGGCGTGTACGCACGAGCGCCGCGAAGGCGTCGTAGGCGCCCTCCGCGCCGGGCTCGTAGCGGGTCACCACCTCGACCTCGCCGCGTTTCAGGCAGGTCGTGATCTCGAGGCGCCCCAGCTCGATGCCCTCGCGCTCGGCCATCCTCAGCGTCTCCGCGATCTCCGACTCGGGAATGCCGAACAGGCGTAGCGTCCGCCTGTGGTACACGGTCGCGCCCGCGAGCGCCGCGCGCAGCGGTCCCCCCGAGTGGTGGGCGCGCACTGCGGCTTCCCACATCGGCTGCAGCTCGCGCGGGGGGCCTGGCAGGACCACCACCGTCGGGCCTCGGTTGCTGGGCGGGGTGGTCGGACCCTGGGTTGGCGGGCCGCCGCTCTCGCTGGGCGGGACCACCAGCCCCGGGGCGGTGCCGACCGGCTCGAGGATCGTGGCTCCCGCGGGGATCGTCGCCTGCTTGCGCGCAGCCTCGCGCAGCGCCTCGGGGTCGATGTTGCGCCACCGTTTGCGCAGCGGCGCCGTGATCGCTTCGATGCGGGCCTGCAGCGCCTCGTCGAGCACCATCCTGTGGCCCTGGAACTCGCCCACCACCTCCGCTGTGAGATCGTCCGCGGTTGGGCCGAGGCCACCGCTGGTCACCACCAGGTCCAGGCGTTGCGCCGCCATGAAGCGCAGAGCGACCAGCAGGTCCTCGCGGCGGTCCCCCACGATCACGATGTGCGCCAGATCCACGCCCGCATCTTCCAGGCGGTCGGCGAGCCACGGGCCGTTGCGATCCGCCACGCGGCCACTCAGCACCTCCGTGCCCGTCACCACGATCCCCGCGCGCGCGCTCACTCGCTCACTCCCTTGGAGCCGATCCGCGGCTCACTTGCACGTCGGCTGTTCGCTGGCCGCCAGCGCTTTCATCCCCGCCCTGGTGATCTCGTACCCGATCGCCTGCGCCGACGCCGGCACCGTGTGTGGCGCTCCGTTCACCACCAGCGCCACCGCGTTGTTGCCCAGCGTCAGTTCGAAACGCTGCGCGTGGTAGGTCGGGAGCGTCGATTCCGGGGTGAGGATCAGGCCCGGTATCCGCTTGCGCCCGTCGCCGATCAGGCACACGTACACTTCCGCCGAGGGCTCCACCTTCAGCGACGCCAGGGTCGCTGTCGCGGTTACCGTGGCGCTGCCATTGTGCGTCGCGTGGTTTCTCCCCGCCGCCTTGCGCGGGGAGTTTGCGGCCGGGGTGCCTGTTGTCGGGCTCTGGGTGCTGCCCCCGCCCGAGAGCAGCGCATACACCAGCAGCACGATCACCACTCCCACCACGCTCACCGTCGCGATGTACGCCCGCGAGGGGCCCTGGCGCGGTGGGGCTCCCGTGCTGCCTCGGCGCCGTGGAGCTGCGCTGGGCGATCTCCGATCGGCTGCGTGTCTGCGCGTCCACCGCTGGGCGGAGGCCGGCGGCTGTGGCGCCGGCTCCGCGCCCTCCCCGGGGTGCTCGTAGTGCAGCTTGTACTCCTCAACCACTGCCCTCCCGTCGAGGCCCAACGCCTGCGCATATGTGCGCAGGAAGCTCTTGACGAACGTCGGGCCCGGGAGCAGATCCCACTCTTCGTTCTCCAGCGCCCGCAGGTACTTCGCGCGGATCTTCGTCTGCGCCTCGATCTCCGACACGTCGATCCGCGCGCGCATCCGCGCCTCGCGCAGGGTTGCTCCGATCTCTGCCATTGGCTCAGAGGCTAGTTGACTGCGCGCTCCTCCAAAGCGGCCAGCACTCGTGGCACGTCGGCTTCGGTTATGAGCACCTGCCGGGGCTTCGAGCCTTCGTACCCGGAGATCACTCCTCTGCGCTCCAGCATGTCGATCAGCCTCCCTGCGCGCGTGTATCCGAGGCGCAGGCGGCGCTGGAGCATCGAGGTCGAGGCCGTCTGCATCTCCGCCACCAGTGCGATCGCGTCGCGCAGCAGGGGGTCCTCGTCGGGGCTGAACTCGTCCGGCTGGCCTTCGGTCTGCTCGGTTGGCTCCACCTCCTCCAGCAGCTCCTCGCGCAGCTCTGGCTCGCCCTGCTTGCGCCAGAAGTCCGTCAGCTTCGCGATCTGCGGCTCGTCGATGTAGGCGCCCTGGATGCGCTGCAGCCGCGAGCTGCCTACTGGGCTGAACAGCATGTCGCCCTGGCCCAGTAGTGACTCCGCGCCGTTCTGGTCGAGGATCACCCGCGAGTCCGTCTGCGATGAGACCGCGAACGCGATCCTGGAGGGCACGTTCGCCTTGATCATGCCTGTGATCACGTCCACTCGCGGGCTCTGCGTCGCCAGGACGAGGTGTATGCCTACTGCTCTGGCCTTCTGCGCGAGGCGGATGATCGAGTCCTCCACGTCCGCCGGCGCGACCATCATCAGGTCCGCGAGCTCGTCGATCACGCACATGATGTACGGCAGCGGCGCCTCTCCGCGGCCTTCGCGGACCTTGTTCAGCTCCGGCAGGCTGCGCGTGCGCGCCAGGGACATCGTCCCGTAGCGCTGCTCCATCTCGCGCACCAGGTTCTGCAGCGCGTTCGCCGCCATCCGCGGGCTCGTGATCACGGGGGTGAGGAGGTGCGGGATCGACTCGTAGTGGTTTAGCTCCACCTGCTTGGGGTCCACGAGCACGAGGCGCAGCTCGTGCGGGCTCGCGCGCAGCAGCACGCTTGCGAGCATCGCGTTGATTGCCCCCGACTTCCCCGCGCCCGTCGTGCCCGCTACTAGGAGGTGGGGCATCTTCGCGAGGTCCGCCCCGATCGCCTTGCCCGCTACGTCCTTGCCCAGCCACACTGTCAGCGGCGACCACTCCGGCGGGGGCTCCTGGTACACGTCGCCGAGCCGCACTATCTTTCTGCGCGCGTTCGGCACCTCCACGCCCACCGCCTGCTTGCCCGGAATCGGCGCGAGGATCCTGATGTCGGTCGCGGCCAGGGCGTACGCGAGGTCGTCCTTCAGCTGCGCCACCTTCGCGACCTTTGTTCCTGGGGCGAGGCGCAGCTCGTAGCGGGTGATGTGCGGGCCCGCCACTGTCCCGATCGTCTTCGCCTGCACGCCGAAGTGGCCGAGCGCCTCGATCAGGCTCGCCGCCGTGCGCTCCTGGCCGGCGGTTTCGTCCCCGCCCGCCCGGGCCTGCTCGGCGTTGGAGCGCGACAGGGTCTTCGCCGGATCGGGTCTTTTCCACACGAAGTCCGGGTCGTCCGTCACCACATCGCGCAGGCGGCCCTGCGGGGTGAGCTTGTCCGGGTCCGTAGCCGCCACCCCGGAGATCGTCTCCTCCTCGGGCTCCTCCCTCCCCTCCTCCTCCTCGAAGCATTCGTCGTCCACCGAGGGCGCCTCCACGTGCGTCGCTCGCACCACCAGCTCCTCCGGCTCCGGCTCCGGTGGGAGCAGGGGCTCCGGCAGACGTTCGGCCGGCTGCGGCGGCTCGTTCCGCGCCATGCGGGCTTTCAGCACCCGCGTGCTGTCGAGGACCCCGGCGCCGGTCGCACGCAGCACCGTCGCCAGCGATGCGCCCGTGAGCAGGACCACGCCGACGAGGCACAGGAACACCACGAGCACGTCCACCCCGACCTGCTGCACCAGCCTGTGCGCTGCTTCGTACAGCGTCTCCCCTACCGCGCCGCCGTGCGCCTGCAGGAACTGCGACGACCAGTGCGCGTTGCCGTCGCCGGCCATCGCCAACACGATTCCAGCGAACAGCGAAACGCTTCCAGTGCGCAGCGGCCGCAGGGCGGGCACCACCGGACGTATCAGCATCGCCGCGCCGGCTCCCACCAGGGCGACGGGCGCCACGATCTTGGCACGCCCCACACTCCAACCGAGCGCCGTCGCCAGCGCGTGCCCGGCGCGACCGCCGTCGCCGCCGCCATACATGACGACACCGATGAACACCCCGAGCGCAATCGAAGCCAGGGCCAGCACGTCACGCTGACGCTCGTCCAGCCGTGGCACGTGCGGCGGCCACCGCGGCAGCGCCCACCGCGCTCGACGCCGGCGAGCGCGTGAGCGCCGCGCCGGAGCTTTGCGCGAGCTGCGCTTGCGGGTGCCTGCCATGTACGCGCACTTCGACGCCTGCGCCCGAGACCCTGCCTGCAGGCCTTACCATCGCTTTAGTGCAGGACGTTAGACAGGAGCCCCTATGAACGATTTCTCCCGCGCACCCCGTGTCCTTGTCGTCGAGGACGACGAGGACATCGCCCAGGCGCTCCAGCGCTCGCTGCGCATGGAGGGCTACGAGGTCCGGATCGCCTCCGACGGGGCTCAGGGCCTCGAGCAGGCGCACGCATTCGTCCCCGACCTTGTGATCCTCGACCTTGGCCTGCCTCACATCGATGGCATCGACGTCGCTCTAGGGCTGCGCCAGCAGGGCGACGTGCCGATCCTGATCCTCACGGCCCGCGATGCCCTGGAGTCCCGGGTCGAGGGGCTCGACGTGGGCGCCGACGACTACCTCGTCAAGCCCTTCGAGCGCCAGGAGCTGCTCGCGCGGATGCGCGCGCTGCTGCGCCGCCGCCCGCCGCGCGGCTCCGCGCCGCTGCGCGTCGGCGACCTCTCGCTGAACGCCGATACCCACGAGGTCGCCCGTGGCGAGCGCGCCATCGAGCTCACCCAGCGTGAGTTTGAACTGCTCGAGTACCTGATGCGCAACGAGCGCATCGTCATCTCCCGCCAGCGTTTGCTCGACGAGGTCTGGGGTTATGACCCCTTCTCGACTACCAACACGATCGAGGTCTTCGTCTCCAACCTCCGCCGCAAGCTCGAGGCCGACGGCGAGCCTCGCCTGCTGCACACCATCAGGGGAGCCGGCTACGTCATCCGTGCGTAACTTGGGTATGCGGCTCTCCGCGGCCTTCGACGGGCTGCCGATCCGCACCCGCCTGGCGGGGGTTTCCGCGCTGCTCACGTTCGTGATCCTGTGCGCGTTTGCGCTGATCGTCGGCTCGCTCACCGTGCACCGCATCCGCTCGGACTTCAACCGCGAAGTCTCCGCCTCCGCCGAAGACCTCGCCCGCCCGCTGCTGATCGAAGTGACCCGCACCGAATCCGCGGCCCTGAACCTCGTCGTGCACCCGAACATCGACGAATACGCCGCTCCTCAGCATGCCGCCATCAGGATTCTCACCCCCTCCGGGACCGTGGTCCAGCAGACCCCCCACGCCCCCGAGCTCGGCCACGGCAGAGGCGTTGACATCGTCGGTCTCGCCGGCGGCGTGAACATCGACGGCTACCGGGTGGAATCCCGCGCGAAGCGGCTGCCGATCATCGGGGGGACGGTTGTGATCCAGTACGCCCGTCCCCTCTCCGGCGTGCAGGACACGATCGCGCGCGTCGAGCTGCTGCTCGTGCTCGGCACGCTCGCCGGCTCCGGCCTCGCGCTGCTCGCCGGCGCGATGATCGCCCGCCGCGCGATGCAGCCGATCGCCACGCTCACCACCACCGCGGCCGAGATCGCCCGCACCCGCGACTCCTCCGCCACGGTCCCCCAGTCGGAGGCCAACGACGAGGTCGCGGAGCTCGCCCGCACGCTCCAGGGGATGCTCGGCGCGCTCGACGACGCCCACGCCGAGACCGAGGCGACGCTCGCCCGCCAGCGCCGCTTCGTGGCCGACGCCTCGCACGAGCTGCGCACGCCGCTGACCTCCGTGCTCGCCAACCTCGAGCTGCTGGCGGAGTCTCTGCACGGCGATCAGGGCGACGCCGCGCGCTCCGCGCTGCGCTCCTCCCGGCGCATGCGCCGGCTCGTCGCCGACCTGCTGCTGCTCGCCCGCTCCGACGTCAAGCGCGAGGTCGCGCACGAGCCCGTCGACCTGGCGCTGCTCGCGCTGGACGCCGCCGCCGAGCTCGGGCCGCTCAGCGCCGAGCACGAGGTCTCCGTCGACGCCCGCCCCGCGGTCGTGCTCGGCGACCACGACGAGCTCTTCCGGCTCACTCTCAACCTGATCGAGAACGCGCTGCGCCACACCCCGCCCGGGACG
>JBOGYA010000172.1:0-6171 GCA_050696515.1 Solirubrobacteraceae bacterium | reverse complement strand
GCTGCGCCTCGACACCGTCCCCGCCCGCCTGCGCGAGCGCGGCGACCCCGCCGCCGCCATCGACCGCCACCCCGGCTCCTTGGACTCCCTGCTTGAGCTTGCCGACCGCGACGAGCGCGAGGGCCTCGGCGACGCTCCTTGGCCGCCCCACTTCCGCAAGCAGCGCGGCGAGCCCCGCCGTGTGCAGCCCTCGCGCGCGCGAGAGGGGACGGCCCCCGGAGACGAGGGGAGCGGCGACGCCGCCCGAGCCGACAAAGGCCAACGGCCATCCGCCGGCACGAGCCCCGCCGGCACGAGCCCCGCCGGCACCGGAAGCTGAGCCATGGAGCTCCCGCTCAACCCACCGCTCAAGCCGCAGCTCGCGCTCTCCCGCAGAGAGCTTCCGACGGGCGAGGTGTACCTGTACGAGATCAAGCTCGACGGCTTCCGCTGCATCACGTTCGTGGACGGAGAGGAGCTCTTCCTGCAGTCCCGCAACGGCCGGCCCCTCGGGCGCTACTTCCCCGAGCTGCGCTTCCCACCCGGGCGCTACGTGCTCGACGGGGAGATCGTCGTGCGCGACGCCGACGGGCGCGAGGACTTCGACGCGCTCGGGCAGCGCATCCACCCTGCCGAGTCGCGCATCAAGCTGCTCTCCGCCGAGACTCCCGCGGTGTACGTCGCCTTCGACCTGCTTGCGCGCGAGGACGAGTCGCTGCTCGCTCGCCCTTTCGCCGAGCGCCGCGCCGCGCTCGAGGCGTTGCTCGCGGAGCAGCGGTTCGCGGGTGCGCCCGTGGAGCTGATGCCCACCGTGGACACCCCCGAGGAGGCCGAGCGCTGGCTGCGCGAGGCGGAGGGCGCGATGGCCAAGGAGCGCTTCGCCTCCTACCGCCCCGGGGAGCGCCGCGGGACGTTCAAGGTCAAGCGCATCCGCACCGCCGACGTGGTCGTCGTGGGGTGGCGCCCCGGCAAGGAGCCCGACACCGTGGGTGCCCTGATCCTCGGGCTCTACGACGGCGAGCACCTGCGCGTCGTCGGGCACTGCTCCGGCCTCACCGCCGCTGAGAAGCGCCGCCTCGTCGGCTTTCTCGCCCCGTACGAGACGGGCGAGCGCGGCTCCGCCGACCCCAGCCGGTGGAGCTCCGGGCGGGACCTCGAGTGGGTCGCCCTGCGCCCCGAGCTCGTCGTCGAGATCGACTTCGACCACGTCTCCGCCGGACGCATCCGCCACGGCGCCAAGCTCCGCCGCTGGCGCGAGGACAAGGACCCGCGGCAGTGCACCTTCGACCAGCTCTCCCTCTGAGGGCCGCCGCGGAGCCTGCTGCGCCCTCCCGGGCATGGCGGCTCCTCTAGGATCGTCAGATGACCGGCGACACTGCGACCGTGGGGGAGGAGGAGTACCTCCAGATCCTCTTCTGGCTCCAGGAGGCCGGGCTGCCGATGACCGGCGCCAACGTCGCGCGCGCGATGCAGCTCTCCGCCCCCACCGTCCACGAGATGGTCGGGCGCTTGGAACGCGACGGGTACATCACCCGCGGCCAGAGCCGTGCGATCGCCTTCACCGCCGACGGCGCCGAGCAGGCCGAGAGCATCGTGCGCCGCCACCGCCTGATCGAGCGCTTTCTCACCGACATCCTGGGCGTCCCCTGGGACGAGGTCCACGAGGAGGCCGAGCGCCTCGAGCACGCCATGTCCCCGGTGCTCGAACAGCGGATGCTCGCCGCGATCGGAGACGCCAAGACCTGCCCCCACGGCCACCCGATCGTCGCCGGCGCCCGCGAAGCCGGCGTGCCCCTCGCCGATGTCGAGATCGGAGCCGCCGTGCGCGTGCTGCGCTTCGAGAACGAGGCCGAGGACCTCCTGCACTACCTCAAGGACTCAGGTCTCGAACCCGGCCTGGAGGGCACCCTCGCCGCCCACGACCGTCGCGAGGTCGTCGTGCAGACGGCAGACGGACGCCGCTGCGCCGTCACCCCCTCCGTCGCCGAGACCGTCTCGGTGGCCGCCGATCCCTCCCCGCCGTCGCGCACCGCGCTGCCGGGGCAGTTGGTGCTGGGGCAGCAGAGGTACGGAAGGTAGTCTCGGGTGAGCTGGCCAACCTCGCGGTAAAGGAGCGAACCGTGGGAAGGGCGAAAATCCCGCGATCGCCTGCGCCTGTGCGTCACCCTCGCCGGCCGGGCATGCCAGCAGGTTCAGCGCAGCGCTTTCATCGAGGCTCCGAGAGTCATTTCATCACGCATTCAAGTGTTACGTGAACGCGCCGGACCCCCGGCTTGATCTGGATGGGCAACCCAACCCCGGGCTTGAAGCTCTGTCGATCTCGTGAGGATCCGCAGGGCGGGTTCACACCCTGTCCGTGCGCGTCGTTGGCCACGGCCTTGATCAGGTAGCGACCTGGACGGACGTGCTCGCGCAGCTTCCCGCCGCCGGCCGTGGCGATCTGACGCGGTTTACCGCCTTCGACGCGAAACAGCGTGATACTGGCCTGATTAAAGATCGGCCTCGGCACGGGTCTGTGATGCTCTCTGTCGCGCCTACCGGGTGCGCCACCGCCACCGACTGCAACCACCACGAGGAGTGTGAGCAACTTCATGCCATTCAACCTAGCAGGTCCCGTAATTCATGTCACCCGGGGTGGGGCCGATATAACCATAGCACAGCCCCGGAGCGGAGCCTTTCGGACCAGTAGTGAAATATTCAGCAAAGTTCCAGCCTTTCCATTCCCCGCTAAGCCACTGGCCGTTCACCTCCTGTGAGCCGGCGAACGACGGCTTCTGTTCGGTGGCCACCTCGCCCCCTGCTTGCAGCCATTTGTTATATACCGAGAAACCCCTGTAGCACGCATACTCCGTTTCCAAATTAGGCCCGATAAATAGGCACCAGATAGCTTCGGAAGGATTGGTCGATTTCCACTCATACTTGGCATACACGTTATAAGGGATTTCCCACACATATGGAGGATTTTCATAGGGGAAATATTCTTTTCCGTAAGTCAAGGCCCAGAACCACCAGATCGTGCAACGGGGCGACCAGCGCTTGAGCGCAGCCGCCAAGCGCCATCTCATTGGCATCATCAGCGAGCTTCGCGGCGCGGCGTAGCCGGCCTCCAAGGCTGTTGCGCTATGCCGCCGCAGACTGCAGCGAGCGCACAGCGGCCGCGAGGCGCGCGACGCCCTCCTCGATCTCCTCTGGCGTGACGCCCGAATAGGCGAGGCGCAGCGTGTTCTTGCCGCCCTCCAGCAGGAAGTCGGTGCCCTTCACGAATGCCACTCCCAGCTCCGCGGCCGCGCGGTGCAGGGCGTGGACGTCGGTGCCCTCGGGCAGCGTCACCCACATGAAGTAGCCGCCCTCGGGTGTCACGAACTCGGCCTCGGGCAGCTCGCCGCTCAGCGCTGCCTCGAGCGTGCGGGCGCGCTTGGCGAGGGCTGTCCGCACCGTCTCGATCGAGCGCTCCAGTGCGCCCGAGGCGCAGAACTCGTACACGATCGACTGCGCCACCATGTTGGGGGAGATATAGGTGTTGGTCGCGAGCTTCGCGATCGCCGCGATCAGCTCCGCGGGCCCCGCCAGGTAGCCGACGCGGATGCCGGGGCACACGGTCTTCGAGAACGACGAGGCGTACACCACGCGCTCGGGGTCCATCGAGAGCATCGTGGGCAGCTTCTCGCCGCTGAAGTGCAGCTCCACATAGGGGTCGTCCTCGAACACCGTGAAGCCGTGCTCCGCCGCGAGCGCGAGCAGCGCGCGGCGACGGGCCGGTGCGAGCGTGTAGCCCGCGGGGTTCTGGAAGTTGGGGATGATATGGGCGAGCTTCGGCGCAACCGCTGGTGCCGACGCGCCGCCGAGCAGGGCGGCGAGTGCGTCCGTGTCGATACCGTCCGGCAGCAACTCCACCTGGTGCACGCTTGCGCCCCGCTGGCGCAGCGAGAGCAGCGTGCGGTCGTAGGTGGGGCGCTCCACCACCACATCGTCTCCCTCCTCGACCAGGTGCTCGAACAGGAACGCATCGGCCTGCATCGACCCGTTCGTGACAAGCACCCGCTCCGGCTCCACCCCGTGACGCTCGGCGATCCACGCCCGCAGCCGCGGGTAGCCCACCGAGGTTCCGTACGCCGTCGTGCCCGCCGGGTCGTTCGCCAGCGCGCGTGCTGTCGCATCGCGCAGACCCTCGACGTCGATGATGTCGAGCGAGGGGGCGCCGCGGGCGAAGGAGATCGTGTCAGCCATCGCCGCGAAGCTTACGCGAAGGCGCAGGGGGGCTCAGCCGTCGTCGAACGTCAGCAGGAGGCGCCCGTCGGCGACCTCGCGGACGTTGAAGTCGGTCTCCCCCGTGCGGCGCAGTTCCCGCACCAGCGCTACGGGGGCCGCCAGCCGCAGGTCGACCACCGCATGGCTCGCCTCGAAGCGGCGCACCGACGCCTCGCTCACGTGGGGCAGGCTCGCCAGCCGTCGCTCGAACGCGCTCAACGAGGCGATGTCGTAGAACGGGCCCACCCCCAGCTCCACACGACCTTCGAACAGGGTCTCCTCTCGAGATGCCGGGGCGTCGGCGGGCGGGGCCCCGGCAGGAGGCGTGGGGGCTGGAGGCGTGTGGGCGGCCGGTGGGGAGCCGGGTTGGGTCTCAGAGGATGGGAGGGAGGCGGGTGGGGGAGACGCGGAGGTGAGCCCCGTCATCACCCGGCTGAGCAGCGCGTCGTACTCTGCCGCCAGATCCCTGGCGAAGCGCTCCAAGCGATCGCGGAAGCGCCGCAGCTCCGCGAGGCTCGCGAGCTGCGCTTCGCTCGGGCGCGGACGCTCCCCCGGCTCGGGTGTCGGCTGCGGCAGGTGCTCCCCGCGCGGCTCGCTCGGCTTGTACGGCTCGCTCGGGGTGTGCGGTTCGCCTCCCGTGTGCAGTTCGCTTCCCGCGGGGAGTTCGCTCCTCGCGGGCGGTTCGCTGCGGCCGGCTGGCTCCCGCGAAATCTGCGGCCGCGCGGACTCGAGGGGCCTTACGAACTTGACCGGCTGTCCCGACCCGGCGGGCTCGATCGGTGCCAGGGGCTTGATCGGCGTCGGAGGCTCGATCGCCTCGTCCACCAGCCGCCCGCTCGGTGGGGTCGGTGCCCCCGCCGCCGACGCGGTGTCCGGCGCGGGGCTCTCGCTGGTGGGCTCGCGGCGCCTGCCGATCGACGTCAGCTCTCGCTCGAGCTCCCGCAGCTTGCGCTCGAGCTCCGCGAGCGTGCCCGTCACGTCGCCGGTCTGCTGGGGCGCGGCATCGCCGGGCGCGCTTGGTCCATTGGCGAACGTGTCGGTCATCGGTGTCCAGGGAACGGGCTTGTTACTCCATCCTACTCGGGCCGGATCGGCGGCCGCACGAACCTTGGGCCGCATATTGCGGCCCCGATCGATGGGCGTGGATGCATGTATATAACTTTTTGAACCTTGTGTAACGATGGTTATACAAGGTCCGAATTTTTAATACTCCTACCCACCCCTTCCATACCATCGCTATACCCCACCCTCTTTGTATAGCCGACCGACGGTGGTGTCAGCCGCGCAGGATCTGCACGGCCAGCTCGGCCACCTCGGTGGGGGTGCGCCCCACGCGCACGCCCCGCTCCTCGAGCGCCTGTGCCTTGGCGGCCGCCGTACCCGAGGTTCCCGACACGATCGCCCCGGCGTGGCCCATCTGCTTGCCCGCCGGCGCCGTGAAGCCCGCGATGTAGGCCACCACCGGCTTGGTGACGTGCTCGGCGATGTACTGCGCCGCCTCCTCCTCCGCCGAGCCCCCGATCTCGCCCGCGAGCACGATCAGCTCGGTCTCCGCGTCGGCCTGGAAGAGCTCGACGATGTCCACGAACGAGGAGCCCGGCACCGGGTCTCCGCCGATCCCCACGATCGAGCTGTTGCCGAAGCCCGCCTGAGCGATCTCGTTGCCGATCTGGTAGGTCAGCGTGCCCGAGCGCGACACCACGCCCACGTTGCCCTCGCGGAAGAACGACGCCGGGATGATGCCCACGTTGGCCTTCCCGGGGGAGAGGATTCCCGGGCAGTTGGGGCCCACCAGGCGCGTGTCCGGATGGTCGCGCTTCAGGGTGTTGTACACCCGCAGCTCGTCGTGCGCCGGGATTCCCTCGGTGATCGCGATCACCAGCTCCACCCCCGCCGCCGCGGCCTCCAGAATCGCGTCGGCCGCGAACCGCGGGGGGACGAAGA
>JBOGYA010000171.1:0-6201 GCA_050696515.1 Solirubrobacteraceae bacterium | reverse complement strand
CCCGCGCCTCCCGCAGGCGGGGTGGGCGGCGCGGGGAAGCGCGGCTGCTCGCAGCACGAGCTCGAGTCGGCGTACTCCCCCGTGACGGGGGCCTGGTCGGTGGTAACGATCAGCAGGCCCCCGTGCCGGTAGGCGGGGGCGGCGAGGATCTCGGGGACCACGCGGCGTAAGAACGCTGCGGCGGCCGGCAACCCGCTCTGCGCGCCGGGCGCGCACGGCGTGGGGCGCCCGTCGTGGCAGAGGTCGGGCACGATGTAGGAGAGGGAGGGGGTGCGCTTGGCGCTCTTCAGATCGCCCGCGAGCCCTTCCAGGCCGACGTCCTCGCGGGCACACGCGGGCGAGTGGAGCACGCCGTCGAAGTAGGTGAAGGGGTCGCGGAAGGTGGCGAACGTGTCCCCCTCCGGCACCTGGGAGGTGGGGTCGGCGGCGCCGAAAGCAGGATGCCAGCAGGCAGCCGGCTGCTTGGCGGGGGATTCGAGCCCGCCCGCCGCGCTGCCCTCGCCCATCCCTTCGGCGTAGACGCGCCAGGTGAGCCCCTTCGCGGTGAGCTGTGCGCCGATCGTCGAGGCCGCCGGCGGATAGATGCAGCCCTGGCCGGTGTACTGGCCGTGCGCATCGGCGACCGCGGGCACGATGTCGGCGAAGGTCGGGCAGTTGGCGGCCGTCTCGGAGGTCGGCCCGAGACCACTGATGAGGGCGATCTCGTCGGCGAGCTCTTCGTGGGCGACGGCGTAGAAGCGCACGAGCAGCTCGCCGCGGTGCTCGAGCGTGCGCGCGATGTAGGGAGCGGGGGATTCCGGCCCGAAGGTTTGGGCGTAGGGCTCATCGGCGAGCACGATCAGGAAGACGTGCTTGACGGGCGGCAGGCGCGAGCCTCCTGCGCCCCCCGACCCGCCGGAGGCCCCACCGGACTGCTTGTGGCCACTGCCGGTGGAGGCCGGTGCGGAAGACTTGGCCGGTGCCGATTCCGTGGGGGGCGGCGCTTCCGCGGGTTCAGGGGTGGAGGCCGATTCCACCGGTGGCGGCGAGACGGCCGCGAGCGGCACGGTGGCCGGGGCGGGGGCGGGCACCAGCAGCGTCAGCGGCCCGCGGCGCAGTGCGCTCAGCGCGCCCGCGGGATTGCTGGCGGCAGCGCCGGTGACCGTCCCGAAGGCGAGCATCGCCAGTGTCAGCACGGCGGCCGTGGGGTATGGCAGCCCGACCACCCGGGCGCCGCGCATCCGCGGAGTGGGGTGAGGTACAGGTGTCAGCCCCCTTGGGCGCAGGCCCGCGAGGATGCGCTCCAGCGCCGGCGGGCGCGGCCCCCGGCGAGCGCCGCAGCTCAGGCAGTAGCGCTGGTCGGCGGCCAGCGCCGAACCGCACTCTGCGCAGGCGCCCGCGCCGTGGACCTCGGACGGTCGGGGATCCCCACTCACGGGCACCGCTCAGCCGGTGTGTGGATGCGGGGGCAGCGCCACGGTTTGCGCCTCGGCGCGCTCGCCGCTGCCAGCCAGCGCGCTCGTCGCCCCGTTGGCGGCGGTGCTCGGGACGCGCTCCATCAGGACCTTGCCGCACTGCCAGCAGTACAGCGCCCCACGGCCGTGCACCGCCCCGCAGTCCGGACACGAGCCGGCGCCGGCGTTCTCCTGAAGGCTCAGCACACGTTCGAGCTCGCCGAGCTCGGCGTCGCGCTCCTGCAGCTCGGCGGCCCTGCGGACGAGCACGTCGAGACGGAAGTGGTCGCGGATCGCCATCTCGTAGGTCAAGCCGCCGAGGTCCCAGTGCAGCTCGGCGACCTGTGCGACCAGCTCGTCGCGCCTACGCTCCAGGCTTGCGCGACCGTCCTGTGAGGGTGGGGAGCCCGCGGCGGACGCCCGTTGGTCGGCGTCCGGATCGGGGCGGGCGAGCAGTGTGTCGAAGATGCCCATCAGCCGGTGGTCACCACGTTGGGCAGGTTGCGCGATTTCTGCTCGTAGCTCTGCCCGCTTTCGGAGCTGGATTTGGGAGCGGCGGTTTTCTTGCTCGCGCCGGCGCCAGCCGACCCTTTCGCCGCGGAGCTCCCCGCGGAGGACGAGGAGGACTTATTCGAGGAGGACGAGCCGGAGCCCGAGTTACCGCTCGAGCTGCCCGTGCTCGATCCTGCGCCGCCGCCTCCCTGCGAGCCGCTGCCTCCCTGAGCCCCGCCACCAGGGGAGGAGCCCGTAGGCGAGGTGACCGTCGGGTTGGCGCCCACGCCCGTGCCGGGGGAGGCGACCGAGATCACCTGTGCCGGCGCAGTGGTGGTTTTACCGGCGCCGGCACGGCCGATCAGCACGCCGACGCCCATCGCCAGCAGCAGCACCCCGACGCCCGCAACGGCGGTGGCGCTCGAGGATCGTCCCCTCGCCACCGGCGCCGCCGGTTCGCCCGGGCCGACCGCGGCCGGCGTGAAGCGGTCCAGGAACTGACTGCGCGCCTGCACCTGGCGCCCACCGCACTCCAGGCAGTAGCGCTGATCGTCGGCAAGCGAGGCGCCGCAGGAAGCGCAGGCTCTCATAGGCCTTGCATGATATGGGCCCGCCCCGGCGACAACTGGTGACGATTCGGTGAACAAGTCGCCCGAAGGCGCCCCGGCGTGCGAGACTCGCTCGTCACACGCCCTTGGGGTGTGCTCACAAATCTTTCACACCGTCGGGCCTGTGGTGAGACAGCTTTTCGAGTCGTGCTACAGGTGCCCTCAGCTCGCCGATGACGACCGAGTCCCCCGTCTTCACCCCGCGACTCCCGGAGTCCTCGACCCTTGCTCCGCAACCCCCCGCCACCGGCGCGCAGGCCGACCAGGCAGGCCAGATGACCTTTGGGAATCTCGAGCTGCGCCCTGACGAGATGCAGGCGCTGATCGCCGGCGCGCGCGTGGGTCTCACCGTGCGTGAGTTCCAGGTCCTCGCGGTGCTCGCCGATCGCGAGGACCGTGTGGTGCGCCGCCCGGAGATCTACCGGCAGGTGTGGGGTGGGGAGATGAAGCACCGCGACCGGGCTGTGGACGTGTTTGTGCGCAAGGTCCGCACCAAGCTCGCCGCCGTCGCCCCCGACTGGGCCTACATTCACACACACTTCGGGATCGGCTACCGCTTCGCGCCCGAGTCCCTTGCGCCAGAGGATTGATAAGAGGAGTGATGGACATGAGCAAGAGACCCGTAACCGGCCGTGGCGCGGCCCTCGTCGGAGCGCTGCTGGCGGGCGTCGCGCTGGTGAGCCTCGCGCTGGCGCTGCCGTTCGCCTCACACGCAACTACGCCCAAGGCCCCCAAGCCGCCGCACACGTCCACCGGGATCGCCGTGCACGCGGGCGAATCCACCGTCGCGCTGAACGGCACAGTCAACCCTCACGGTCAGGAAACCACCTGCTACTTCCAGTACGGCCCCACCACCGCCTATGGGGCGCAGACGCCCACCGCCGCGGCGGGCAGCGGCACCACGAGCGTGAAGATAAGTCAGGTGGTCACCGGGCTGCAGGCGGGCACCACCTACCACTACCGCATCGTGGCGATCAGCGCGGGGGGGCCGAGCGACGGGCAGGACCGCACCTTCACCACCAAGCAGATCCCGCTCAAATTCGTGATCGCCCAGGCACCCAAGGTGGCCATGTTCGGGAGCCCGTTCACGCTTGCCGGCACGCTCTCAGGCACCGGCGGCGCCAACCACCAGGTCGTCCTGCAGGCCAGTCGGTTCCCCTACCTGAGCGGCTTCGCCAACCTCGGCACACCCGCGAGCACCAACGCCGAAGGCGGCTTCTCACTCCCCGTTGCAAGCCTCTCGCAGACAACCAAGCTGCGCGTGAGCACGCTCGACGCGCTCCCCGCTTTCAGCCAGGTGGTGACCGTGCACGTCGCGGTGCTCGTGTCGATCCACGCGCGCCGCACCGGCCGGGGTCTCGTGCGCCTCACCGGCACGGTCACCCCCGCTGAGACAGGCGCCCAGGTGGTGTTCCAGTGGATCAGGTCCGGGCGCAGTCCCGTGAAGGTGGGGAGCGCGGTGGTCACAAGAGGCACCGCGAGCACCTCACGCTTCGGCGCCACACTGAGTATCCGCCATAGCGGCTACTACCGCGCGCTCGTCAAGGTGAGCAACGGCAGGCAGGTGTCGGGTTCCAGCCGGACACTCTTCCTGCGTGGTGCGCCGACGGTGCGCAAAGCGCACCCACACCGGTAGCAGACCCGGCCCGAGGCTGGAGGCTGTAGTTCTGCGCCGGGCCTCTCCTATGTGACTGGTCCTATTTGCTTGGCCGGTGGGGCTTCCGCGCAACGAGCTTGACCGCGTAGGTCTGTGTCCCCGGCGGGCCCGGAGCCACGAGGTGGAGCGTGAGGCTCGCGCCCAGTCGTACACGGCCGGCGCCCACGCGCGAGCGGCCCGCGACGGTGAGCGTGAGCTTGACGATCGCGGTAGCGCCGTGCCGGATCGAGAAGCGCGCCCGCGCGATCGTGACCTTCCCGGATCGCCTCGCGGCCTTCGCCCTCGCCACGAGCACGAGCGTGAGGCTGCCGCGGCAGGTGACCGGAGCCGTGCACCGGAGCTTCACCTTCGTCCGCCCGTGCCGCACGAGCAAGCGCCTGCCGACGAGTACCACCCCGCCACCTGCGGCTCTGTAGGCCGCCACACCCTGCCTGGCCGCAGGGTTCGGGTCCGGCGAGATCGTGGCGGGGCTCTGCGTCAGGGTGTTCGGTAGCGTTGCGCCCCCCGAGGGCGTTGCGCCCCCTGGCGAGGTTGCGCCACCCGGAGGGCCTGTACCGCCCAGCGCGGGCTGAGGCGGGCCGAACACCCACGCCGCGCCCGCTTTCGCGGTGTCGCCGATGCCGCCGATCAGGGCGGTGGCACCGTCGGAGGAGAGCGCCACGCTCCAGCCGAATTCGCTCCTGCCGCTCGCTTCGCCGCCGGTGAGCTTTTCGCCCTGCTGCGTCCAGGTCGAACCCGAGCGCGCGAACACCCACGCCGCGCCCCGGTGTTCGTCGTCCCTGAAGCCCCCTACCAGCGCGGTGCTCCCGTCGGGGGTGAGCGCGACGGCGTCGCCGAAGTAGCCTTCGCCCGCCTCGCCGCCGCCGGTGAGCTTCCCGCCCTGCTGCGTCCAGGTCGCACCCGAACGCGCGAACACCCACGCCGCGCCCGCGCCTTCGCCGTCGTGGAAGCCGCCCACCAGCGCGGTGTCGCCGTCGGCGGACAGCGCGACGCTCTGCCCGAGCTCGCCCGCGCCGCTCGCTTCGCCGCCGGTGAGCTTTTCGCCCTGCTGCGTCCAGGTCGAGCCCGAACGCGCGAACACCCACGCCGCGCCCGCACCGCCGCCGTCCCTGCGAGCGCCGATCAGAGCCGTGTCGCCTGCGGCGGAGAGCGCCACGCTCCAGCCGAACGCCCCTTCGCCGCTCTCGCCGCCGCCGGTGAGCTTTTCGCCCTGCTGCGTCCAGGCCGAGCCCAAACGCGCGAACACCCACGCCGCGCCGGTGTCGCTGTGGTCGACGAAGCCGCCGACGAGGGCCGTTTTACCGTCGGCCGAGAGCGCCACGCTCTGGCCGAACCAGCCGCTGCCGCTCTCCCCGGCCCCTGTGAGCTTCGCCTGCTGCGTCCAGGTCGAACCCGAGCGCGTGAACACCCACGCAGCGCCGACTCCGTCGTCGTTGGGGCCGCCGATCAGAGCGGTGTCACCATCGGCCGAGAGCGCCACGCTGCGGCCGAAGTGGCCCGCTTCGCTCTCTTCGCCGCCGACGAGCTTCGCCTGCTGCGTCCAAGTCGAGCCCGTGCGCGCGAACACCCACACCGCACCGGCTTCGCCGCTGGTGCGGGGGCCGCCGATCAGGGCGGTGTCACCATCGGCGGAGATCGCCACGCTGCGGCCGAAGCGGCCTTCACCGGACTCTTCGCCGGCCGTGAGCTTCGCGCCCTGCTGCACGAGCGGGCCGGGCTCGCCGGCGAGGCCCTTGGCGAGCAGCACACCGCTGAGCAGCAGCGACAACGCGAGCGTCGCGGCCGCCGTTGCCAGGCGCCGTCGAGCCACGGGTCTGATTGAGAGCGCTGTCCGTTCGGTCATCGAGAGGTGATCGCGGCCCGAGGGGCCGGTTGACCGCCAGCCGACCCGTGAGCGCGCATTGCATATAACCCCACGAGGGCGCCGGTTCACGAGCATTTCACTAGATGTTCACAGCCCGGCGGGCCGGCCGGCCCAGGCTCGCGGTATGCGAACAGCCAGCTTCCGTGC
>JBOGYA010000170.1:0-6202 GCA_050696515.1 Solirubrobacteraceae bacterium | reverse complement strand
GCGATGCACTTCCCGCACAGCGCGACCGAGGCCGAGGGGGGCCGCCGGCGCCTGGCGTTCGAGGAGCTGCTGCTGACACAGCTGGCGCTGCTGCGCCGTCGCGCCCTGCGCGGCTCGGGAACGGCGCTCGTGCTCGACGGCCCCCGCGAGCTGACCGCGCGGTGGCTCGCGGAGCTGCTGCCGTTCGCGCCGACCGGCGACCAGTTGGCCGCGCTCGCCGCGATCGACGCCGACCTTGCACACGCGCGCCCGATGCAGCGCCTGCTGATGGGGGAGGTCGGCTCGGGCAAGACGGTGGTGGCGCTGTACGCGCTGCTGCGCGCGGTCGAGCACGGGGCGCAGGGGGTGCTGATGGCGCCGACGGAGACGCTCGCCGAGCAGCACTTCGCTACGTTGCAGGCGCTCGTTCCCGAGGCGCTCCTAGAGGGTGGCGCAGCCGGCCGCAGGCCGGCGAGCCGGGCTCTTTTTGGATTGCCGACGGCGCTCCTGACCGGCTCGACCTCTCCGCGTCGCCGCGCCGATTTGCTGGGGAAGCTCGCGTCGGGGGAGCTGAAGCTGGTGGTTGGCACGCACGCGCTGGTCGAGGAGGACGTCGTCTTCGACCGTCTCGCGGTGGCGGTCGTGGATGAGCAGCATCGCTTCGGCGTGCGCCAGCGGGCGGCATTGGACCGTAAAGGCCCGGTCGCTCGCGCGCACGTGCCTGCGCGTAGAGGTCCCAAGAAGAAGGCGTGCACCAGTGGGCCAGTGGCACGGGCTGAGAGCCGCGAGGGGGTGGCGGTCCCCGACCGGCTGGCCCCGCACGTGCTGCACATGACCGCGACGCCGATCCCGCGCACGCTCGCGCTGACCGCGTACGGCGACCTCGACGTCACGCGCCTGCACGAGCTGCCGCGGGGCCGCGGGCCGATCGCCACGCACGTGGCCTCCAGCGAGCGGGAGCGGGCGCGGGCGTACGAGCGCATCCGCGAGGAGCTGCGCGCGGGGCGCCAGGCGTACGTGGTGTGCCCGCTGGTGGACGAGTCCCAGGAGCTTCAGGCGCGCGCGGCGGCGGCGGAGTTCGAGCGCCTGCGGGAGGGTGAGCTGCGCGACTTCCGCCTGGAGCTGCTGCACGGCCAGCTGCGCCCGCCCCAGAAGCGGAAGGCGATGGCGCGGTTCGCCGCGGGCGAGGCGGACGTGCTGGTGGCCACGACGGTGATCGAGGTAGGGATCGACGTGCCGAACGCGACGGTGATGCTGGTGGAGGACGCGGAGCGCTACGGGATCTCCCAGCTGCACCAGCTGCGCGGGCGGATCGGCCGCGGGGAGCACCCCTCGGTGTGCCTGTTGTTCGGTCCCCGTCAAGCACGGCGGCTGCGCGCGCTCGCGGAGCACGACGACGGCTTCCGCCTCGCGGAGATCGACCTGGAGCTGCGCGGCGAGGGCGAGCTCGCGGGCACACGCCAGCACGGCCAAGCGGAGCCCCGCGTGGCGAGCCTCCCGCAGGACGCGGAGCTGCTGGAGCGCGCCCGGGAGTGGGCTGAGCGGATGCTAGCCGCGGACCCCGCGCTCGCGGCGCCGGAGCACGTGCCGCTGCGCGAAGCGCTGGAGCGCGCGCTCGGTGCGCAGGCGCACGAGCCGCTCCCGGCGTAGTTGTATCTCTTTTCTTCCTGCGTATAACTATCGTTGCACGCAGTTCGTTTTTTTATATATAACTCCCCACCCTCCTCCGCCGTCTCCCATCCCACGCTCCTCCCTCCGCTCCCCCCTCACTCTTCGCCTGCGGGTCATGTCCCTCCCCGCCCGCCCTTGCTGAACACTTGCGAGATGATCCCGCGGTGCGCGTGATCGCGGGCAAGTACGGTGGCCGGCGGCTGCGCGCGCCGCGGGGCCGGGCGACCCGGCCGACGTCCGACCGGGTCAAGGAGGCGGTGTTCTCGATGCTCGGGGAGCTGGAAGGAGCGGTGGTCCTGGACCTGTTCGCGGGCACTGGGGCGCTCGCGATCGAGGCGCTCTCGCGGGGGGCGGCACGGGCGGTGCTGGTGGAGCGCGACCCCCGCGCGCTCGTGGCCCTAAGGGCGAATCTCACGGAGTTGGGCGTGGGCCCGGAGGAGGCCGAGGTCCGCCCCGGCGAGGCGCTGGCGGCGCTGCGCAACGCACGCGAGCGCCGAGAGACATACGATCTGCTCTTCGTCGATCCGCCCTACCGACACGCGGGTGTGCTGGGGCGCGAGCTGGAGGCGGCGCTGCCGCCCGTGCTGGCGCCGCGGGCGCGCGTGGTGGTGGAGAGCGATCGGCGCACGGAGCTACCGGCGCTCCCGCTCGAGCTCGAGCTGCGGCGGCGGTACGGAGACACAGAGATCGCGATTTACAGCCACCGATGAGACTCAGCAAGTCAATAGCGGTGTGCCCGGGTTCCTACGACCCGGTGACCAACGGGCACCTGGACGTGATCCGTCGAGCCGCGGGGCTCTACGAAGAGGTGGTGGTGGCGGTGGTCAGGCGCTCGGTGCGCAAGAGCGCGACGCTGTTCGAGATCGAGGAGCGGGTGGGCTTCATCGAACGGGCGACGGCCGACCTGCCGGGGGTGCGGGTGGAGCCGTTCAGCAACCTCGTGGTCGAGTTCGCGCGCACCGTGGGGGCGAAGGCGATCGTGAAGGGACTGCGGGCGATCTCGGACTTCGAGTACGAGCTCGAGCTGCACCAGCTCAACAGCCGCCAAGACCCGGAGATCGAGTCGGTGTACCTGATGTCGAGCTCGCAGTACAGTTTCTTGTCATCGAGTGGAGTCAAGGAGCTCGCCACGTTCGGAGGCAGGATCGACGACTTGGTCCCCGACGAGGTGGCGGTGCGGTTGCAGGAAGAGCTGCAACGCTGACGAAACCCCAAGGCGATGGACGTTCTGGTTCTCATAGACAAGCTCGACGACTTGGTGCACAACGCCAAGCCGGTGCCCCTGACCGACCAGGTGCGGGTCGACAAGGAGGAGATCTACGACATCCTCGACCAGATGCGCGCGACGATCCCCGAGGAGATCAAGCAGGCGCGGTGGATCGTCAAGGAGCGCCAGGAGATGCTGGCGGAGGCCAAGCGCGAGGCGGAGCGGATCGTCAAGGAGGCGCGCGAGCGCCAGGAGCGGCTGGTGGGCGAGGAGGAGGTCACCAAGCAGGCCGAGCGCGCGGCCGACGACATCATCGAGGACGCCCGCGCGCGTGAGCGCGAGATCCGCCTCGGCGCGGAGGACTACGCGGACGAGATCCTCAACACGCTCGAGGTCAACCTTTCGAAGTTCATCGCCGCGGTGCAGCGAGGCCGCGAGCGTTTGCAAGGCAAGGACGAACCTGCCGAAGTGAGCTGAGCTCCTTCTCAGCCTCGCGCACGTTCGCAAGTACGGAGTATTTGGGGTAGTTTCTGCGCCGATGAGCTCCGCCGTGAAGCATCGCCTGGAGGTGGCCCGCGCACTGCTGGGCACGGGCATGATCCGCCCCGAGCGCCCGGACAGGACGATCCGGGCGCTGGGCACGCTGCGCCGCTGGGGCTCGAGCTCCGGCGCGGCGTACGCGATCTCGGCGATCCGCTGCCCGGAGCGCGTGGCGATCGTGGACGAGAAGGGAACGCTGACGTTCGCGGAGGTGAACGCGCGCACGAACGCGCTCGCGCGGGCGCTGCGGGCGGCGGGCGTCGGCGAACAGGACGGGGTGGCGATCATGTGCCGCAACCACCGGGGCTTCATCGAGGCGACGGTGGCGTGCGCGAAGCTGGGGGCGAGCGTGCTGTACCTGAACACGGCGTTCGCGGGCCCGCAGATCGCGGACGTGATGCGCAGGGAGGCGCCGGTGGCGCTGATCTACGACGCGGAGTTCGCCGACCTCGTGCACGAGGGCGGGGAGGGGCTGTGCCGCTTCGTGTCGTGGTGGGACCCGGCCGACCGCGCGGCGGCACCGCCGGCGGGGGGTACGGGCACACAGTCCGAGGGACTGGGTCTCGAAGGGCCGGGCCGGGAGCCGAGCCCGCCCATCCAGGACCCGTTGCTGGAGGAGCTGATCGCAAACGGGGACTCCTCGCCGCTGCAGCCGCCGGCCGAGAAAGGCCGGGTGGTGATCCTCACGTCCGGCACGACGGGGACCCCGAAGGGCGCGAAACGTAAACAGCCCGACTCGATCGAGCCGGCGGCGGCGCTGTACTCGAAGATTCCACTGAAAGCGCGCGAGACGACGGTGATCGCGGCGCCGATGTTCCACTCGTGGGGGTACGCGCACTTCACGCTGGGGCTGCCGCTGGCCTCGACGCTGGTGCTGCGGCGGCGCTTCGACCCTGAGCAGACGCTGAGCGACGTGGCGCGCCACCGCGCGACGGCGCTGGCGGTCGTGCCGGTGATGCTGCAGCGCATCCTGGAGCTGCCGGCGCAGACGATCGAACGCTACGACCTGAGCTCGCTGCGGATCGTGGCGGCGTCGGGCTCCTCGCTGCCGGGGGAGCTGGCGACGAGGGCGATGGACGCGCTCGGGGAGGTGCTGTACAACCTGTACGGCTCGACCGAGGTGGCGTGGGCGACGATCGCCACGCCGGAGGACCTGCGGGCGGCGCCCGGGACGGCGGGGCGCCCGCCGCTGGGCACCGTGGTGAAGCTGCTGGACGCCGAGGGGCGCGAGGTCCCGACGGGGCAGCGGGGGCGGATCTTCGCGGCGAACGAGATGGTGTTCGACGGCTACACGGGGGGCGGCTCCAAGGAGGTCGTGAAGGGCCTGATGAGCACCGGCGACATGGGCCACCTGGACGCGGGCGGGCGCCTGTTCGTGGACGGGCGCGACGACGAGATGATCGTCTCGGGCGGCGAGAACGTGTTCCCGCGCGAGGTGGAGGACCTGCTGGCCAAGCACGCGCAGATCGAAGAGGCGGCGGTGATCGGGGTGCAAGACAGCAAGTTCGGCCAGCGGCTGAAGGCGTTCGTGGTGCCGCGCGATGAGGCGGAGTTGAGCGAGGAGGCGATCAAGGAGTACGTCAAGCAGAACCTCGCGCGCTACAAGGTGCCGCGCGAGGTGGTGTTCATGGACGAACTGCCACGCAACGCGACCGGCAAGGTACTCAAGCGCGAGCTGAGCGCCCGGGAGGATTGAGGCTAGCCTGGGAGGCGTGCCCGCGCTTACCGACAAGCTCGACCTCGGGAGCCTGCACCTCAGCTCTGGGGAGGGGCGCAGGCTGGAGCTGGCGGTGGAGCTCGCGCCGCTGAGCTTCGGCGGGGAGCGCTACGTAGCGGAGCCGCCTCGCCCGGCGGTGACGGTGGACGTGTCGCGGATGGTGGGCCACGGCTACGCGCTGCGGCTGCGCTTCGAAGCGGTGCTCGCGGGGCCGTGCATGCGCTGTCTGGCGCAGGCGGCCTCGACGGTGGCGGTGGACGCGCGCGAGGTGGACCGGCCGGGGGGCGGGGAGGAGCTCTCGAGCCCTTACGTGCACCAGGAGACGCTGGACCTGGCCGCGTGGGCGCGCGACGCACTCGCGCTGGGCGTCCCCACGCAGGTGTTGTGCCGGCCCGACTGCGCGGGGCTGTGCCCGGTGTGCGCGGCCGACCTCAACGATTTGGACCCCGCCGGCCCGGAGCACCGCCACGAGCGGGAGCCGGACCCGCGGTGGGCGAAGCTGCGGGAGCTCGAGTTGGAGTAGCCACGAGGGCTCAGGCTGCTAGCCTTCCCACGCCATGGCCGTCCCCAAGCAGAAGCAGTCGCACAGCCGCACCGCCAAGCGCCGCGCGCAGCATAAGATCGCCGCGCCCGCGCTGAGCGTGTGCCCGCGCTGCCACTCCCCGCGCCGCCCGCACCGGGTGTGCGCGGTGTGCGGCACCTACGCGGGCCGCGAGGTCGCAGCCCCCGTCGAGCACATCGAGACGGAGCACGACCACGACGAGTGAGCCGGTGGTGGTCGCGGTCGACGCCAATGGCGCCGACTTGGGACCGGGGGAGGTGGCGGCGGGTGCGGCGCTCGCGGCGCAGCAGGGGGTGCGTGTGCTGCTGTTCGGCCCCGCCCGCGAGCTGCATGAGCTGCCAGCGGCCGTCGAGGTGATCGACGCGCCGCTCTCGATCGCCAAGAGCCCCGACCCCGCGCGCGCGGCGCGCGCGAGCCCAGAGGCCTCGATCGTGCAGGCGGCGCGCGCGGTCGCCGAGGGCCGCGCGCAGGCGTTGGTGTGCGCTGGCGGCACGGGGGCGGCGGTGGCGGCTGGCCTCTTCAACAT
>JBOGYA010000169.1:0-6204 GCA_050696515.1 Solirubrobacteraceae bacterium | reverse complement strand
GGTTCAGGCACTCCTCGATCGTCGTCCAAATCGAGAAGGTCGGCGCGAAGTCGTACCCCTCCACCACGAGGTCCGCGCCGTCGCGCACCCCCACCTCCTCGATCTTCGAGAACAGCTCCTCGGCGGCGTAGCGCGCGAACACGTCGGAGAGCCCCGGCTCGACGCCGATCCCCACCAGCGCCAGCAGGCCGGCCCGCTCCCACTCCTCGTGGCGTGCGAGCTGCCCGTCGCCCAGCATCACCCCCGGCAGCTCGTACGGGCGCTGCGGGTGGGGGCGGGAGAGCGTCATCGCCATGTCGAGGTACGTGGTGCGCGCCGCGAACGCCGCCGCGAAGATCGGCTCGTTGAAGCGCGGGTCGCAGGCGTTCAGCACCGCGTCCGGCTTGACCGCCTCGATCAGCGCGAGGAGCTGCTCGCGGCTGGAGGCATCGACCTGCTCAGCGGCGAAGCGGCCGGCCTCCCCCAGCCGCGCGACCACGTCGTGCGCGCGCTTCGGCGAGACATCGGCGAGTACCACCTTCTCAAACGCCGGCCGGCGCTGCGCGATCGCCGCAAACGCCGCGCCCACTCCGCCGGCTCCTACAACTAGGACTCGCATTATCCTCAGCCGATCGTAGCGTGGAACACCAGAGGGAAGCGGCGACTGGCGCTCGTGGCGGTCCTGCTCGTGGGTCTGTCATACGCGACGCTGATCCAGAACTTCTCCTGGAACCAGACCTCGCACTACGACTTGCTGCAGGCGCTCTACCACGACGCCACCACGATCGACCCCTACGAGCGGGACACGGGCGACAAGGTGCTCTACCGGGGCCACTGGTACTCCGCGCGCGCCCCCGGCCTGGCGCTGTTCGCGCTCCCCTGGTACACCGCCCTGAACGCGGTGGACGCCAAGCGGTGGGCCCGCGAATCCCCGGCGCAGCCCAGCGCGGACGAGATCGTCTACCTCGTCGGGCTGTGGGGCAACATGCTGCCCGGCCTGCTGCTGCTCGTGCTCGTGTGGGGCGCCGCCGAGCGCCTGCAGCCCGGCTTTGGGGCCGCCACCGCGGTCACGCTGGGCCTCGGCACGATGGCGCTCGCGCTCTCCACGCTGCTCTTCTCGCACATCTTCGCCGCGTTCCTCGGCTTCGCCGCGTTCGTGCTGCTGATGCGCGAGCGCGACGGACCCCCGCGCGCGTGGCTGACCGGCGCCGCCGGGCTGAGCGTCGGCTACGCGATCTCCTCGGAGTACCCGCTCGCGCTGCTCGCCGGCGTGCTCGGGCTCTACCTGCTCTCCCGCCGCGACGCGCTCACCCCCCTGTGGGCGCTGCGCCGTGGGGGCGCCTACGCGGCGGGGATCGCCGTGGGGGTCGTGCCGCTCGCGCTCTACAACCTCGCCGCCTTCCACTCGCTCACGCACGTCGCCTACGCCAACGTGCCCCAGCAGCACAAGGGCTTCTTCGGGATCACCGCCCCCAGCCTGCGCGTCGCCCTCACGCTGCTGGGCGACTCACGGGGCCTCTTCACGCTCGCCCCCGTGCTCGTGATGGGCGCGCTCGGGACGGTCGCGCTGTACCGCCGCGGCCGCCGCGCGGAGGCGCTCACGATCGGCGGTGTCTGCCTCTGCTACCTCACCTACAACTCCGGCTACTACCTGCCCTTCGGGGGCGCCTTCATGGGGCCGCGGTTCCTCGCCACCGCGCTGGCGTTCCTCGCGCTCCCCCTGGCGATCACGTTCGAGCGCTGGCCCGGCCCGACGATCGCGCTGGCCGCCGTCTCCATGACGTGCGCGATCCTCGCCGCGACCACCCACCCGCTGATCGGCTACGACACCCAGCCGGTCACCTGGATGCGCCACCTGCTCGCGGGCTTCTTCCAGCCGACGCTCGCCACCGCCTACGGCCTCGGGCGCGGCTGGGGGTCGATCTGGGCCTTCCTGCTCCCGGCGGCCGGCGCCGTCGCGCTCGCCGGGGCCGCCACCCCCCGGATGCGCCTCACCCGCCGCTCGCTGCTCGCCGGGGTGCTCGCGCTGGCCGCCTGGGCGCTGTACGCGGCGTTGGGTCCGACCCTGCTCGGCCTCGACCACCAGGGCCTGCTCAACATCCTGCACTCCGGCGACCCCCACGCCCTCACCAAGGGCGCCTACTTCGGCTCCTACCCTTTGCGCGCGCTGGTGCCGCTGGCCTGCGGGATTGCTCTGCTCGCGCTGGCGGCCGCGCGTGCGTGGCGCAACGACGCGAGCGCTCCTGCCGAGCGACTGGTGGTGGGGGAGAACCAACCGAGCGCGGCGCCCAGCGCGCTGCCGGCGCGTTAGCATACCCAGTCAGGCGAGCGGCCGTGCGTGGTGCTACTGCTTCCGCTTGGCCTGCTTACGTCTATGGCCGTGCTTCGCGGAGTGGTGTGCCTTGCTCTGCTTGCCCTTTTTCTTGGTTTTCTTGCCCTTCTTCGCGGGCGCCTTCGCGATCTCGCCGGACGGAACCAAGAGCGTGCGGAGCGCCATCGGTTCCTGGATGACCTGCGCCGGGTATTCCCCGGTCGCGAACGTCATATCCGGGCCGTAGCTCGTGCCGCCGCCGTTGCTCGCCACCAGCCGGTAGTGGTAGATCGTGCCCGGCAGCAGGTTCGGGACGTTCACGACCACGGGCTGGGCGCCTTCCAGCGCGCCCATATCGACCTGCACCGTCGGCCAGCTCGCCCCGTACGCGGTGCTCGGGCCATATTCGAAGAGGTACGTGGTGTCCCAGCCGTGCGGGTCGACCGCGCCGGTGAGCGTCGCCTGGCCGACGCCGACGCCTTCGGAGCCGCCCGTATTGACGGTGGGCGGGGGGACCGTGAGCGTCGTGAACGTCTCGTCAGGCCCGGCGATGTTCGTGCCGCCCGGGCCGCTGGCGATCAGCCGGTAGTGGTAGGTGGTGCCGGCCTGCAGGCCGAAGATCGGCTGGACGATCGCTACCGGCTGGCTGGTGATCGGGGTGTAGTTGTCGGGGATCGGCGCGATGGAGCCGTACGCGGTGCTCGTCCCGTATTCGTAGTGGTAGTCGACGATCGCTTCGCGGGTTTCGATGGTGTCGTTGAGCGTCGCCGCGAACTGCGAGACGTTCGAGGCGGGCAGCCCGCCGATCACCTGCGGCCGGAACTCCCTGGCCGGCGTGAAGAACGTCACGCCGGCGCCGCGAGTCGTCCCGAACGAGTTGCTCGCGACCAGCCGGAAATAGTAGACGGTGGTGGGCTTCAACCCGCCGATCTGTGCCTGGGCGTGCACGGCTCCGAAGGCTTCGCCGGCGTCCGTGCCCGGCAGCGCGGGGCTGACCGACCCGTAGGCTTCGGTTTCGCCCCATTCGAAGTAGTAGTGCGTGTCCGCGCCGGCCGGTTCGAGCGTGCCGTTCAGCGTCGCGATGATCGTTTCCGGGGCGGGCTGTTCCACGCCGCTCGCCGCTTCGGTCTGCAGACCCGGCACCGGAGGATCGGTCGCGAACGTCCTGTCCATACTGGGGTTCGTGGCTTTCGGGCCGGCCGCGACCAGCCGGTAGTGGTAGGTCGTTCCCAACGCGAGGCCGCTCACTTCCGCGCTGACCGGGACCGGAGCGGACCCCGACCCTGGCGCGGGCGTACACGCAGCGGTGTGGCCGTACGCGGTGCTCGTCCCGTATTCGAACTCGCACGAGATGACTTCTTCGCCTTCGGGATTTACAACGCCTTCGAGCTTCACGGTCGTGCGCTGGCTCAGCACAACGCTCGCGGCGCCGGTCGTCACTTCCGGCGCGGGAACCGACGCGCCGAACACATCGACCACCGCCACACCAGCGTCCGACACATATACGTGCCCGCTCGAGTTGACTGCGAGACCGACGGGTATGGACAGCGGCCCGGCCGATGTTTCCGCGATCTTCCCGATGTACTTCCCGGACGCGTCGAACTGGTCGACGACTTTGTTCGCGGCGTCCACCACGTAGAGATCGCCGGTGGATTCTTCGACGGCGAGAGCCACCGGTTCGAAGGAGCCCGAGGGGCCGCTCAGATGGCCCTGATAGACATGTGCGGCGTTGTACTCGTCTACGAACCCACGCCTCGGGTTGGCCAGGTAGAGCTTTCCGGTCGCTCCGTCGATCGCCATGCCGTCCTCTGTGTAGCCTTCGGGCCCGCCTTCCAAAGTGTTATAGGCGTATCCCTCTTCCGATTGGGGCAGTTCTGTGCCGGGTCCCACCAACTTGCCTTCGGCATCTGTCACTTGGACCTGGATCCCCGCGGTTATCGCGTTTCCCAGCACATACACTTCGCCCCGGTGAGGTCCGCTGGAGTTGTCGATCGCGAGGTACTCCACGCCTTGCACTAGTTCCTTTTCCTGCAAAAGCTTGTATTTGCCGCCGCCTTCGGGCTTGAACACATCCACAACCGCCGCACCGCTACTACTACTGAGCTCTCCGACATACACGTCACCCGTGGCACCTACCGCCACGCTACGCACGAACCGGCCGGCCAAGCTCAGCTGCCCGGTGAACACATCGCTGGAGTTGAACACGTCCACGACGCTTTGTGTTTCACCCGGGACCGGGACGAGTAGATTCCCGCCCGAGTCGAACGTCAACTGCCACGGCTGCCCGAGCGCGCTGCCGTTCGCTTCGGCGATCTTCGAAAGGTACGGGTGGACGAAGAACCCCAGCGCGGGAGCACCCGAGAACGCCAGACCCCCAGCAAACAGGCCGGCACTGCAGAGGCCGACCGCGACAACTCTATGCACCTTCATCATCACTTCCCCCATCCTCTGCCGGCACCATGAGCGTGACCGGCCCGCTTGGACCCCCCGCCCCTGCGTCCCCTGTGTCCGCCCGGCCGTTTCCCGGCCTTTTTGTTCGGAGCCCTTTTGCCGTTTCGCGTCGTGTGAGCGACCGCGTTGACGCTCGCGGCGTTGGCCGTGCTCGCGATGCTCGAGGGCGCTTCGGGCACGAGCAGGATCGCGGGCACCAGCGCGGGTGTCACCGGCTCGGCGAGCGCCGCCGAGGGGTAGACTCCGGTCGTGAACGTCACGTCGGCTCCGTAGCTGGTACCGAACGTGTTCGTCGCCGCGACCCGGTAGTGGTAGACGGTGCCGGGCATCAGGCCCTGCAGCGTGACCGCGAACGCCTGCGGACCCGGTTCTGAGCCCGCGTTCCCGAAGATCCGCGTGCCATAGCCCGTGTCGGTCCCGATATCGAACTCGTACTCACTGCGGAACCCCCGCGTGTCCACCTGGCCGGTCAGCGTCGCGGTGTTCTGCGCCACGCCCGCCGCCTGCCCGGTGCTCACCAGCGGCGGCTCGGCTGGTGGCGTCGTGAACGTCCGATCCGGCCCCGCGGTCCCGCCCGGCGGCGAGGACGCGTTCGTCGCTACCACCCTGTAGTGGTAGGTGCTGCCGGGCTGCAGCCCCTGCAGTTCCTGGCCGGCGTGCACGCCTTCAACGCCTGAGCCGATGCTCGCATCCGGGGTGGGCTGCACCGTCCCGTATGCGGCGGTCGTGCCGTATTCGAAGCGATAGGTGGTTTCCTGGCCGCCGGGGTCGATGCTCGCGTCGAGCGTCGCGGTCGTCTGCGTGACCGCCGAGACCGACTCGTCCTGCACCGCCGGCGGCTGCGCGGCGAGCACTCCGGGCGCCCCCACTGCGCCAGCCAGCGCGGTGGCCAGGAGTGTCGCGAAGCCCACCGTCATCGCTCTGTGAGCGTGCATCATGACTTCCTCCCGTCGTGGCGAGGGCGGCCGGCTGTGCCGGCCTTCTTCGCCTTCTTGGCTTTCCTTTTGGCTGCTCTCTTCGCTTTCGCGCACCCCGTGACTTTGATCGGGGTGTTCTGCTTGAGCTGCGCGCCGTCCTGCGCGATGAACTGCGTCGGCATCACGAGCCTGTCCCGGCAGAGGTTCCCGTTCGCCGCGAGCGCCGAGAACGGTCCCTGCGGCAGGAACAGCTCGAACGAGCTGACGGTGACGTCTGGGATGTTCGTGAACGTCGAACTCGTGATCCCCGCCTTCGAGATGAACGTTTCCCCGACCAGGTTGACCCGCACCCCGTAGCCCTGCAGCACCGCGACGAGGTTCGGGAACGCCGCGCCGCCATGCGAGACGAAGTACACCGGGCCCCGCAGCTTCACCGGCAGGATCGGCGTCACGGCCTGCACTGCGCCGATCACCGACGCCGCCGGGCACCCCGCCGGATTCGCTTCGAACACCCTGTCCGGGCACGCCTTCTGCAGCGTCGTCAAC
>JBOGYA010000168.1:0-6250 GCA_050696515.1 Solirubrobacteraceae bacterium | reverse complement strand
GCGACGCCGGCGGTGGACTTCACCCCGCCGGCGAACGGGTCCGTGGCGATCACCACCACGACGGCCACGACCAGCGCCAGCCCCGCGACCGCGAGCAGCCTCACGGAACTGCCACGGCTCCGGGGCCGGGGCCGCCCTTCGGCCCGAGCCCGTACGACTGGCATGCCTTCTGCGCGGCCTGGAACTGGGGAGAGCTGGGATCGATCCCGCTCGGGCCGCCCCGCTTGCCCCCGAGGCGTATCCGTACCGCGCCGCCGCCGTGGAGGAATTCCGGATCGGGGAAGCTCGGAACCCCGTGGCTGCGCATGCACTGCGAGAACTTCAGCGCCTGTTCCTGCGCCTTGGCCTGCTCCGCCGGGCTCGGGGGCTTCCCTCCGTTGGGCGCGAACTTTGCGCAGGCCTTCTGCGCCGCCTGGAACTGCGCCGATTCCGGGTTGATGCCGGTCACGTGCCCGTTGTGGCTGCGGTTGTGGACGATCAGCTTGCCTTCGGCTGGTTCGGGGAATTCCGGCACCCCGTGGGAGCGCATGCAATGCGCGAGGGCGACCATCTGCTGCTGGGTGGGCGCGCCGCTTTCCGGCGAGGGGGAGCCGCCGCCGCCGCTCGGGTCCGAACTGGTGGATGTACTGGAGGAGAGGTGCGCGACGCCGGGGCTCGGGGAGGAGCCGCCGCAGCCGGCGACGAGCAGGGCGGCGCTCGCAAGCACGGTCAGGGGAAGGGTGGTTCTCGTCATGTCCAAGTCTCCTTCAGTCAGTTGAAGTCTGTCGTCTCGGGTTGCATCAGTGGTTGTGCAGCGGGAACGCGCATACGCCCGCCGCGTGCGTGAACGCCGGCGACTGCGTGTCGATCGAGCCCATCACAAGGATCACTCCTTCGATATCGCTGATCACGAAGCGAGCGGCGCCGGCTGGGGGGTGAAGGTTGGACGGGACCGAGGTCCTGGGGTCGGGGAATTCGGGCACGCCGTGCCGGCGCATGCACTGCGCGACCTTCAGGAAACGCGCCACCGTCTGTGCGGAGGGGGGCGGGCCGGAGCCAGGGCCGCCGCTGGGCTGGAACTTCTTGCACTTCGCCTGCCCCGCCTTGAATGCGGGCGAGAAGGGATCGATTCCAGCGCCCCGGCGGAAGCTGAAGCCGCCGCCGCTCGGGTCTGGGAAGTTGGGCAGGCCGTGGGAGCGCATGCACTTGGCGAACGCGAGCAGCGCGGCTTCTGGCGAGCCCGAGCCCGGACTGGCCGCACCTTCGCCGGCCGTGGCGCTCGACCGTGCGGCCGTGCCGAGGTGTGCGATGCCCCCGTTCGAGGAGGAGCCGCCGCCGCAGCCGGCGAGGAGCACCGCGACGGTCGCCAGCGCGACCACGCTGAGGTTTTCGCGCGTGCGCGACATACGGGCATCATGGGGGAGGAACCTGAGAATTGGCTGAGAGCAGGCGAGGAGCTTCCTTAAGCGACCCCGGCGCCGTCGGAGCATCGGGCTCGGAGGCGGCGAGCTCGGCGGCGGTCATCGGCAGTGCCGGCAGCTCGAGCGTCAACCTGGCGCCGCCACCGAGGTCGTTGGCGGCGTGCACCGCGCCACCGTGAGCCTCGGCCATCTGGCGCACGATCGCCAGCCCGAGTCCAGACCCGGGCCGCCCCCGGGCCGCGGGCGCCCGGTAGAAGCGGTCGAACACCCGTGGCAGATCGTCCGCGGCGATGCCCGGGCCGTGGTCGCGGACCTCGATCGCGCCGTCGCGCACGCGCACTTCGACGGGGCCGCCAGCCGGCGCGGGCGGGTTCCATTTGCAGGCGTTGTCGAGCAGGTTGGCGATCGCCCGCTCCAGGCGCGCGGGCGCGGCGCGCACCAGGCACGGCTCCGCGTCGAGCACGATGCGGCACTCCGGCGCGTGCAGCCGCGCGCGCGCAAGCGCCCCGGCGGCCGCCAGGTCCAGGCGCACGTCCTCGACCTCGAGCACCTCGACCTCGGTCTTGGACAGGTCGACCAGATCGCCGACCAGCACCGTCAGCTCCCGCAGCTGCGCCCGGGCGGCCGCAAGGATGCGAGCGCGCTCGCCCGCGGGCAGCCGCTCGCCCAGCGCGAGCGCGTCGAGGTTGGCCTGCACGCTGGTCAGCGGCGTGCGCAGCTCGTGCGAGGCGTCGGAGACGAGCTGGCGCTGGGCCAGGCGCGAGCGCTCGAGCGCGGCGAGCATCGTGTTGAAGCTCTCCGCCAGCCGTCCGAGCTCGTCCTCCTCATCGGCCTGGATACGGTGGCCGAGGTCCTGCGTGCGCGCCACGCGTTCGACGGCGCCCGTCAGGCGGCGCACGGGCACCAGCGCCGTCCGCGAGACGAGCAGCCCGAGCACGGCCGCGAGGGCGATCCCGCCCAGGCACACAAGCGCGAGCACCAGCTTCAGGTGCGTGAGCGTGCTGTCCACGTCGGTCAGCGGCAGCGCGACCTGCCACACCCCCCCTTCGGGCGCACGCTTGGTCAGGATCCGCAGGGGCGTGCCGCCGACGGTCACGTTGCTGAAGAACGCGCCGCGCCGGCCGGCCGCCACGGCACGGGTGGCGGCGGTGACCGGAAGCTGCAATCCCTTGGCTTCAGGGCGCAGGACCCGCCCGTTGGACTGGAACAGCTGCACGTACCCGACCGCGCTGCCGGGCGTCGACGGGGGCAGCACGAGTTGGTTGACGGGAGCGACGCACCGCGGCGCGCTAGCGGCGCGCGGCTGCGCGGTTTCCCCATAGGCGCGCGCCGCGGAAAAGCTCCCCGAGGAAGCGGTTTCAAGCGAATGCAGCACCGCCTTCGCGCAGGGCGGCACCGCGACGACAGCGCTGCCGCGGGGTGCGGGGCCAAATCGTGCCACCGACTGGCCGAAGCCGATCGCCGGCAACCCCCCGGGCGGCGGCCGGCCTTCCCGCAGCAGCTTGGCGAGCTGCGCCGCGCTGACGCGCACGGTCTTGATCTGGACGGACTGCGGCTGGCCGGGAGTGAGCTTTTGACGCAGGCTGGCATCGATCCGCGCGTGCAGCTCGTTGCCGGTCACGACGTACACCACGGCCGACGCGAGCACGACCGCCGCCGCCACCGCGCCGGCCGCCAGCAGCACGACGCGCCGGCGAAAGCTCATCGCGGCGAGGACCTCAGCACGTAGCCGATACCCCGTACCGTCTGCACCAGACGCGCCTGGCCGCCGGCCTCGGTCTTGCGGCGCAGGTAGCCGACGTACACCTCCAGCGAGTTGGAGGCCGGCCCGAAGTCGTAGCCCCACACGCACTCGAAGATCCGCGCGCGGGAAAGCACCTGGCGGGGATGGCGCATCAGCAGCTCCAGCAGCAGGAACTCCGTGCGGGTCAGCTCGAGCGCCCGCCCCGCCCGGCGCGCCTCGTGCGCGAGCGGATCGAGCTCCAGGTCCCCGAAGCGCAGGGTCTCCTCCTCGCCCTCCCAGCCCGTGCGGCGCAATAGGGCACGGAGTCTGGCGATCAGCTCCTCGCTGGCGAACGGCTTGACCAGATAGTCGTCGGCGCCGGCCTCCAGGCCCGCCACCCGCTCTGAGACCTCGGCGCGGGCGGTCAGCATCAGCACCGGCGTGCGATCGCCAACGGCGCGCATCCGCCGGCAGACCTCCAGGCCGTCCAGGCCGGGCATCAGCACGTCGAGGATCACCGCATCGGGCCGGTCCACCGCGAGCGTGCGAATCGCCTCGCCGCCGTCCGCGGCGCTCGCCACCCCAAACCCGTTGAGGTCCAGCACACGCTCGAGCGCCTCGCGAACCGAGGGGTCGTCGTCAACCACCAGCAGGCGCATGAGCCGATGCTGACAGGCGAACCTGAAAGAAAGCTGAGGACGGGCCGTCACACTTCACCACGCAAGTTAGACAGGCCGGTTCGTCGCGGCGTCGTAGAGCGGTCACAAGTCGCTGGTGTTCACGATGTAGTGGTTGTGGGCGTTGACGACGATCGTGCTGATGAGGCGCTGCTCGTGGCGGGGAGGCGCGACGCGGAGGCGTTTGGGCGCTTCTACCGCAGGCGGGTGGATGCTGTCCTTGCCTTCTTCTTGCGGCGCACCGGCGACCGGGAGCTGGCGGCGGATCTGACCGCGGAGACGTTCGCGGCGGCGCTGGCGGCCCTGCCTCGCTACCGGCCGCAGCGGAGCGCCGCGCTCGCGTGGTTGTTCACGATCGCCCACCGCAAGCTGGTGGACTCGATCCGTCGCGGCCAGGTCGAGGATCGGGCGCGCAGGCGTCTGGGCCTCGAGCCGCTGGCGTTCAGCGACGAGGACATCGAGCTGGTCGAGCAGCGGGCCGCCGGGGCCGCGGGCGACTCGGCGCTGCTGGAGCTGGAACGGCTGTCGGCCGCGCAGCGCGCGGCGATCGAGGGCCGGGTCGTGGAGGAAGCGGAGTACGAGGAGCTGGCCCGGCGCCTGAGGTGCTCGGAGGCGGTCATTCGCAAGCGTGTCAGCCGCGGGCTCGCTGAGCTTCGCACGAGGATGAGGGAGGCTTAGCGATGGACGCGATCGACAGGTTCGGAGAGGCGCTGGTCGAGGCGGGGCGGCGTCGCCGCTTGCGCCGGTGGACGCTGCGAGCAGCCTCCTACGCCGGACTCGGGTCCACGCCGCGGCGCGCCGGCGTGCTCGCGCGGCTGCGTGTTGGCCTCGTCGCGCTCGCGTTGGTGTTCGCCACCACGGCCATCACCCTCGCGGCGACCGGGGTGATCCTCACGGGCTCGCCGGTCCGCCCGGTCACCCGCCCGATCGCGACTGCTGGGGAGGGACTCCCGGTCGAGGGCGGCGCACGGCTTTTGCCGCTGCGGGTGCCGGACCCAGCCGGCGGTCTGCCGTGGGGCATGCGCGTCGTCCACACCACACGAGGCCTGATCTGTGTGCAGCTCGGCCGAGTCGACAACGGCCAGCTCGGCGAGCTCGGCATCGACGGCGCGTTCCGCGACGACGGGCGCTTTCACCCACTCCCGGCGGACGCCCTGCCTGACGTCCTGGGCAACTCCCAGGGATGGCTGTCGGGGAATTGCGCGGCGCCGGGAGACATCTACGCCGGCGACAGCGTCGGGCTGGAGCTCAGCGCCGCGAGCGCTCCCCCCGCGGGAGCCGGCGTGGCCGCGGATCGCCGCGAGATCTCCTTCGGTCTCCTCGGCACGCATGCCGTGAGCATCACCTACCACTCGGGATCCGCGACACACACCGAGCCGGTCCTGCCGGGACTCGGCGCCTACCTCATCGTGCAGCGGTACACGAGCGGCAGGCAGCTGGGAGGCGTCAGCGAGACAGACGGCCGAGACGAACCGGGCAACTACAGCGCCCCGGCCGCTCCCAACGGGGCGTTGAGTGAGATCACCTACCGCTACGCGGGCAAGCCCTGCATCGATACCGGCAGCGGGCCGCGCCTCGCCTCGTGCGGACTCTCAGAAGTGCCGCCTCCGCGCCCGGCTCCGCTGCCGATCGTGCACGAGCCCCTGCGGGTACGCCTACAGATCCACGGCCACGTGATCACCGGCGCGGAGATCAGCTTCCGGGCGCCCTATCCCGTGGCCAACGCCAGCCAGGATTACTTCCTCACGGCGCGCACCTGCCGCGGCCTCGGTGGATCGTCGGGACCTGACGCCGACGTAGCGCGCGGGGCGACCGTGACGATACCCGTGGGGGAGCTGCTCTCTGCGGCGTGCACCCGCTCTGTGAAGATCACAGTCGAATACACCCGCCTCATCAACGGCCTGACGCAGCCCACCCCGGTCGGCACGGTCACCGTTCGAGAGCCGCCGGGCACGCACGCGGTGCGCTTGCGAAGACGGCACTGACGCGAGCGCCCTCAGGCCACGCCGGAGCGGACCTTCGCGACTGCGTGTCGGGCCAGCGCCGCCCGGTGGCGCTTGGCGCCGCCCAGCAGCGCCGCGTCGAGCTGTGCGCGCTTGAACAGCCAGTGCACGTCGGCCTCCCACGTGAACCCGATGCCGCCGTGCATCTGGATCGCGCCAGCGGTGACGGCCGGCCCGGCTGCGGCTGCCGCCGCGCCCGCGAGCGCCGCGGCCTCGGGGAGCAGCTCTGGGTCGGCGCCCGTGGCCCAAGCCGCGTAGTAGGCGCTCGAGCGTGCGCTCTCGGTGTGGAGCAGCATCTCCGCGCAGCGGTGCGCGACGGCCTGAAAGGACCCGACGGGCACGCCGAACTGCCGGCGGTCCTTGACGTAGGCGAGCGTCATGTCGAGCGCGCGCTGGCAGACGCCGACGACCTCGGCCGCCCCCGCCGTTGGCCACGAGATCCGCAAC